>NZ_JBSGZJ010000036.1:0-30767 GCF_053610925.1 Streptomyces sp. NPDC054847
GCCCGCGAGCTCGGCCAGGACCGCGGCGAAGCGCCGGCCTGCCGGGCCGGCGCCCGCGCCCTCCGTCCAGATGAGCGGCAGCCGGTCGGCGAGGTCGGCGGCCAGGGTCTTGGCCGGGTTGCTGTGTGTGGCGATGGCGGGGCCGCACCGTTCGGCGGTGCGGTCCAGACGGTCCGCGACCTTCGCGAGGGTCTCCGGGGGCGCGTCGACCAGCGCGAGGCGGTCGAGGAGCGCGAGGAGGGGCGTGAACAGCGCCCAGAGCGCGCCGGGGGCGGCGGCCTGGGCGGTCTCTTCCGCCTCGTAGGGGGCGGTGGCCATGGGAACGACCAGGCCGTGGATCGCGTCGACAGCCTCCGAGAGCGGCGCGGTCTGGGGTGCGACGGCGACGACCGTGCAGCCGCGCCGGTAGGCCTGCTCGGCGAGCAGGGCGAGGCCGGGTTCGCTGCCGTCCGTGGTCGTGAGCAGCAGCAGGTCGAGCGAGCCCGCCCAGCCCGGGAGGGCCCAGCGCAGGGCGCCTGCCGCGTGGGCGACGCCGGTGGGTCGGAGCGGGATGACGGGGGCGGAGGCGCCGGCGAGGGCGCCGATCAGGTCCGCGACGCCCAGAGCCGCGGTGCCGGGGCCCGCGACGAGGACGGCCCGCGGCCGGCCCTCGGGGCTGAGCTGTGCGATGCCGGCTTCGTCGGCGTGCCTGGCGGCGGTGCGCACACGGGCCCCGGCCTCTGCCGCGCCGCGGAGCAGGCCGCGGCGGTCGGCACGGGCCAAGGCGTCCGGGTCGTCGAGGAGCGACTCGTCGAGCATGGGGGTGGGCCTCCGATCGCCGTACGCGTGCGGGGGGTGTTGTGCGGTTGTCGGGACGCGGTCCTGACGGTGGGATCCGGTCCGGGCGCCGTCGTACCGGGCCCGTGGTCCGTCGCACCACCGTCCGTCGGTGCCGCCTTATGCGGGGCGGCGAGCCTCGTCGACGAGAAGGACGGGGATGCCGTCCCTGACCGGGTAGGCGAGGCCGCAGTCCTTGCCGGTGCAGATCAGCTCGGGCGTGTCGGCTGCCGTGCGGTCGTCGAGCGGGGCGTGGCAGGCCGGGCAGGCGAGGATCTCCAGGAGGCCGGCTTCGAGCGGCATGACAGCGGTGTCCCTTCGGGCTGTCGCACATCGGACGGAGCGGTTGCGCTCGCGTCGGACGCGCGGTCACGGTGTGGCGGATCAGGCCTCGTCAGCCTACCGCCGGGGGGCGTGGTGCGGCTCGTTCTGGGGCGGCGTGGGCGGTCGGTACGGGTGGGGACCGCGGCCCCCACCCGTACCGGCGGGCTCAGGCCCGTACGAGCGCCAGCACCTCGTCGCGGATCTTGGCCATGGTCGCCTCGTCGCGTGCCTCGACGTTGAGCCGCAGCAGCGGCTCCGTGTTCGAGGCGCGCAGGTTGAACCACCAGTCCGCGGTGGTCACCGTCAGTCCGTCGAGCTCGTCGGCCGTGACGTCCTCGCGGGCGGCGAAGGCGGCCTTCACCGCCGCCGCCCGGCCGGCCTGGTCGTCGACCTTGGAGTTGATCTCGCCGGAGGCCGAGTACCGGTCGTACTGCGCGACCAGCTCGGACAGCGTGCCGTCCTGGGAACCGAGCGCCGCGAGGACGTGGAGCGCGGCGAGCATGCCCGTGTCGGCGTTCCAGAAGTCGCGGAAGTAGTAGTGCGCGGAGTGCTCGCCGCCGAAGATCGCCCCGGTGCGGGCCATCTCCTCCTTGATGAAGGAGTGCCCGACCCTGGTGCGCACCGGCGTGCCGCCGTTCTCGCGGACCACCTCCGGGACGGACCACGAGGTGATCAGGTTGTGGATGACCGTGCCGCCGGGGTGCTTGGCCAGTTCACGGGAGGCCACCAGAGCGGTGATCGCCGACGGTGAGACGCCCTCGCCGCGCTCGTCGACGACGAAGCAGCGGTCTGCGTCGCCGTCGAAGGCCAGACCCAGGTCCGCGCCCTCCTCGCGCACGCGGGCCTGGAGGTCGACGATGTTGGCCGGGTCGAGCGGGTTGGCCTCGTGGTTGGGGAACGTGCCGTCCAGCTCGAAGTACATCGGGACGAGCGTGAGCGGCAGCGGGCCGAAGACGGTGGGGACCGTGTGGCCGCCCATGCCGTTCCCCGCGTCCACGACGACCTTCAGGGGGCGCATCGCCGAGAGGTCGACGAGCGAGAGGAGGTGCTCGGCGTAGTCGGTGAGCGTGTCGCGCTCGGTCACCGTGCCCGGCGTCCCTGCGGGGGCGGGGGCGCCCTGCTCGGACCAGGTCTCGACGAGCCGGCGGATGTCGGCGAGGCCGGTGTCCTGGCCGACGGGTGCGGCACCCGCGCGGCACATCTTGATGCCGTTGTACTGCGCCGGGTTGTGCGAGGCGGTGAACATGGCGCCCGGGAGCCCCATGTGTCCGGAGGCGAAGTACAGCTGGTCGGTCGAGCACAGTCCGATGAGGGTGACGTCGGCACCGCGGGCCGCGGCGCCGCGCGCGAAGGCGCCCGACAGGCCGGGCGACGACGGCCGCATGTCGTGGCCGACGACGATCGCGTCCGCGCCCGTCACCTCGACGAAGGCGGCGCCGAACAGTTCGGCGAGCGACTCGTCCCACTGATCCGGCACCACCCCGCGGACGTCGTACGCCTTCACGATCTGCGACAGATCAGCAGCCACGGCCCAACCCCTTCTGAAGTCCATGCGGTCACCTCAAACTACCCTCACGGGGCTGTGGCGTGGGGGCGCGGACCGGGTCATGCCGCAAAGCCGTCGGGCAGGCGGGTGCGCGAGGGGAGCGGCGGGGTCGGGAGTCGGGGTGAACCGGCGTCAGGAGTCGGGGGAACGCAGCACCCGCAGGTGACCGCGGCGCGCGACCTCCATGGGGTCCGCCGAACGCCGTCCGCCCTGGCCGCCCGCTTCGGCCGTACGCCCCTGGGGCCGTGCCGCCTCACGCACCGCGTTCGCGAGCGCTTCGAGATCGTCGCCGCTGGGGCGGGCCGGGGCGGAGCCGTCGGTGAGCCGGACGACCTCCCAGCCGCGTGGCGCCGTCAGCCGCTCGCTGTGCTCGGCGCACAGGTCGTAGCAGTGGGGCTCGGCGTAGGTGGCGAGCGGACCGAGGACCGCAGTCGAATCGGCATAGACGTACGTCAGTGTCGCGACGGCAGGGCGGCCGCACGCGGTGCGCGAACAGCGACGTACAGGGCTCACGACGTTGGACGGTACCGCACTCTTGAGCGGGCTGCGACGACTCTCCACCAGGTCACTCCCCCGTGTCGTGGTGTGACATCGGACATATCGGCTGTTCGGGCAACTGGCCTGACCTGCACGGAGAGAGAACCACACCGGAGACGGCCGGGCACCGCGCGGTCACGAGGTGGAGTGAATCAGATCAATTGCGGCGAGAAGGGCGGTCGCGAGAGTCGTGGAATCGGGCTCAACGTTGGCCGGAATGCTCAATCGGCGACAGGCCGGCCGCCCCGGGCCCGGACACGATCGCCGCGGTCCCCGGAGAGCTACCCTGCGTCAGTGATGGACAGTCCCGTACCCCCCCGACCGGCAGAGCCGAGGCCCCGCCGCCGTGACCGCCACGGAAGAGGCATGCGCGGCCCCGTCGCTCCCCCTCAGGTGCCGCTCTCGGCCAGCCGTGCCGAGACGTTCCGTGACCTGGTCCAGGACTCGGTGGAGCGGCTGGAGCGGCACTGGCCGCAGTTGGCCGATGTCGACTTCCTGGTCCTGGAGGTCCCTGGTTCGCCCGACGAGTCGGTGCCCCTGGGCAGTGCGGTCCCGGCCGCCAAGGACCGGCCCGCGCGGATCATGATCTATCGGCGCCCCGTCGAGATCCGGACAAAGAACCGCGACGAACGGGCACTCCTCGTTCACGAAGTGGTCGTCGAGCAGGTCGCCGAGCTGCTCGGGCTGGCACCGGAGTCGGTCGATCCGCGCTACGGGCAGGACTGACGGAAGCCCGGAAGGACCGGCACGGACGCACGGTGGCCGGCCGGCGCCGGCCACCCGGACGCGTCAGTCGTCCAGCACGGAGAGATCCTGTTCCGCCGCCGGCACGGCCACCATCCCGCGGTCGTCCGGCAGCGTCTGCACGGTGAACATCGGGATGCCGTCCTCGGCGATCTCCAGCGACCGCGAGGCGTGCACGGGCCCACCGGACACCGTCTCGACCGTAAGCGCGTAGGAACCCTTGAGCCCGGCCGGCACCGGCGCGGGTACGGCCAGCGTCGTCCCGGCCTTCACCGAGTACGTCTTGACGACCTGTGTACCGCCCTCGGTCCCCGCCGACGCGGTGACCTTGACCTCGGCGGCCTTGCCCGCCGCCACGAGCGACAGCAGGGAACCCTTGGCCCGGTTGTCGGCCACCGTGGCGCGCTCCCCCACCGGCGCGGCAGCCGGGATGAACGCGACCTCCTTCTTGTCGCCCTCCCCCCGTACGACACGGAGCGCTGCCACCACGGGGGTGGCCCGGCCGCCTTCGGCCGGACTGAGGACGAGCGAGCCCGCCTCGCCGCGGGTGACGTCCTTCAGGTCGAGGCTCGCGGTCATCCCGGACTTCACATGGAGCGTCTCGGCCCCCGCCGGGGTGATGGTGCCCGTCGCACCCGCGAGCCGCACCTGGAGCTCCGCGTCGTCGTCCCCGGGGGCGAACGCCACCAGCTGCACGGAGGTCGCGTCCGCCGGGATACCTGGCAGCACGGCCGTCGCTGCCGGGTCGGCGGAGGCGGCCAGCCAGTCGCTGCCGCTGTCCTCCTCCGCGGACCGCACGACGGCGCCGACCCGGCCGGTACGGGTCGTGACGTGGACGGTCACGTCCTCCGCCGGGTCCGCCGTCAGCGTCGACAGCAGGACCGGCAGGCCGGCCCCACCGGGAACCGGGATGCCCTCGGCCACGGTGCTCTTGAGCGCGCCGTCCTTGCCGTGGAGCTCGACGTCGACGACGGCGGTGGTGTCGTCCGGGTTGGTCAGGTGCACATAGTCCTGGCGCTTGTCGGCCAGCGAGGCGCCGGGGAACCAGAAGTCCGTGTCGGGAGCGGTGCAGCTGACGCCGAGGAGGCCCCGGCCGCTGCCCGCGGAGACGACGGTGGTCTGCTGCGCGGTCCAGCCGGGGGCGAGGCGGCCGGTGGCCGTCCCGACGAGCGCCGGGGCCTGGCCGCCGCTCTCCTCGGCCGAGACGGGCTTGCCGGGCTCCTTGAGAGCCAGGAAGGGCTTGTCGGCCTCGCCGTCCTTGTCCGCCGTGCCTTTGTCGTCCTTCTCGGCCTCGGCGTCCTTGTCCGCCGGAGCGGCGCCGGGATCGGCCAGCGTGGCCGCCGACGGCCGCAGCTCGGCCGTGTCCGCGCCGGCGCCCGCCGCTTCGTCGGCCGCGGCCCCGTCCTTGGCGCCTTCCTGCGCGCCGTCCTTCATGACCGGGGTGAAGGAGGTGTAGCGCGTCTCCGCGAGGTCGGAGCTGCTGGGCGCCGGGCAGAGCAGGCTGGAACGCTCGACGGGCAGCCGTGCCGGAGCCGCGGCTTCCGTGGTCGCCTCCCCGTCCGGTGCGGTGAGGGAGGCGAAGCCGGTCACCGCGGCGAGGGCCGTGGCGACGGCGATCAGGGAGATGGTCGTGCGCTTCACTCTGACTCGCCTCGCGTCGTGCCGGGGGCTTGCGCCGGGGGCTGGGGGTACGGGCCGCCGTTCGCGTCGCGGTAGCCGTACGGGTCGTACTGCCCGTCCTGCTGGTACTGGCCGTCCTGCTGGTACTGGCCGTCCTGCTGGTACTGGCCGTCCTGCTGATACTGGCCGGGCTGGTACTGCCCGTCGGACCCGTACTGGCCGTCGCCGTAGGAAGCCGCCTGGTAGGGGTCCCCCTCGTACGGCTGCGGGTAGCGGGGGTCCACGTAGGTCTGGTCCCCGCCGTACTGCTGACCGTCCGCGTACTGCTGCTCGCCGCCGTACCCCTGGCTCCGGGCCTGGTCCGCGTTATCGCCGTACCCGCCGTCCTGGTACTGCTGCTGGTCGTACGAGGTTCCGTACGGCGCGGCCGCGTGGGTCTGCGTGTCCCACTCGCCGTACTGCTGCTGCGGTACCGCCGCCGAGTACGGGGCGGGCTGCGCGGCCTCGGTGTCCTGATCCGGCGTCCGCGGCCCGTCCTGGGCGGTCGGCTCCGCCTCCTCGGCCTCCGCCTCGGCCTGGGCCCGCAGCCTGCGCGCCCGGCGACCCTCGCCCGCGACCGGCTGCTCCGGCACGGCCACCGGCTCCTCGGGCAGGTCGTCGTCGATCTCCCGGCGCCGGCCCGGCAGGGCCAGCACCAGCAGCACGAGGGCGAGGAACGCCTGCACCCAGATCCAGGCCGTGTGCGTGGCCGGGTCCTCGTACGTCAGGTCGAGGCGGCCGCCCTCCGCGGGCAGCTCGAAGCCCTGCGCCCAGCCGTCCACCGTGGTCTTCTTCAGCGGGCGTCCGTCGAGGGTCGCCTGCCAGCCTTCCGCGGCGCGGTCCGCGATGCGCAGGACGCGGCCGGAGCCGCCGACGGGGATCTTCGCGTGCGCCTCCACGGCGTCGGAGGCCACGGGCAGCGGCTCGTCCTTGCCGGTGACGATGGTGGCCCTGGCGACCTGGCGGTCCACCCGCCACAGCGCGCTGCCGTCGAGCTGGCTGAGCCGGCTCAGGCCCGGGGTGGCGTCGAGGACGCGGCTGGTCTGCCGGGGGGCTCCGTCGCGCACCAGCACGTAGCGGATCGCGAAGCCGCTGAGCTGGCTGGTCTGGTCGGCGCCGGAGCCCGCGACCAGGTTGGCGACGACCTTGTCGAGCCTGGGGTCGCCGCCGGCGGTCTCGGTGAGCTCGGCGTCGCCGAGGCGGGCGCCGGAACCGCGTACGAGTGTGTAGGAGACCTTCGCGGCGGAGGCCCCGCCGAGGACCAGCGTGCGCGGCTGGTCCTGGGTGTCGCTCTCCTCGGCGACGAACGCCGGCACCTGCACCGGGTCGCGCCGCTCAAGAGGACCTCCGGCGCCGCTCAGCATCCAGTTCGCGGCGGCGATGACCGGGGCGAGGCCGGCCGCCAGCGCGACGAGGGCGGCGACGGGCTGCCGCCAGCCGAAGCTCTGGGCGGCGACCCGGGTGCGGCCGCCCTCGGCGCCCAGCACGGCGGCGGCCAGCAGGGCGATGCCGTAGACGAGGGTCGCGGGTCCGGCCCAGCCGGCACCGCCGTCGCCGGAGCCGTTGACGAGTGCCGCGAAGACCAGGGCGACCAGTGCGACCGCCCAGGCGCCGCGGATCGCGAACTGCCGCTCCTCGCGCAGCAGGGCGCCGAGCGCCGCGAGCACGATGCCGATCATCAGGAGCCCGCCGACGGTTCCGGGGCCGCCGGGACTGATGCCCAGCAGGTCGGTCGCGCCCGCCGCGCCGCCGTCGTACTCGAGCCCGGCCTCGCGGAGGAAGCCGGAAGGGCTGGTGAGCAGCGACAGCGACCAGGGGGCGAGGACCAGCATCGGCGTACCGACGGACGCGACGAAGCGCAGCGCGTAGGCCGTGATGTCGTCGCGGCGCAGCACCAGGACGGCGATGCCGATGACGACGGCGATCGGCCAGACGACGGGGGTGAAGGCCGTCGCGAAGGTCAGCAGCAGGGCGTACGCCCAGGTGGCCCGCCAGCTGCCGCGCCCGCCGCCCTGGAGACGCAGCCCGTGGGCGGCGACCGCGGCACGGGCGATGAGCGGCAGCACGATCGCGAGGACCGCCGTGCCGAGCCGCCCGGTGGCCAGCGCGCCGGTGGCGGCGGGCAGGAAGGCGTAGGCGACGCTCGCCCAGGCCCGCAGCAGCCGTGAGCCGACGATGGGGCGGGACGCGAAGTACGCGGTGAGGCCGGCGAGCGGGACCGAGCAGACGAGCAGCACGGTCAGGGCGAGGCCGGTGGAGCCGAGGAAGAGCGCGGACAGCACCGCGAGGACGGCCAGATAGGGCGGTGCCGCCTGGGTTCCGCCGGTGCCGATGGGATGCCAGCTGTCGGCGTAACGGCTCCAGAGGTCGAAGACGTCGGCCGGGGCGGGCAGCAGGGCACCGCCGGCCAGCGCGCCGCCTGCGAACAGTCCGCGGCAGGCGACGAGCGAGGCGACGAGGAGCAGGGCGAAGAGGAGCGGCCCGGGCTTGCGGGCGATCTTCTTGAGCCTGGCGAACTGCTCGATCTCCAGGAAGTCGGCGTCGTCCCCGCCGGGGCCCGATTCCACGGCGCCGTGCCGGGAGCCGCCGGAGTCGGCGTCCGAGCCGCCGAAGCCTGAGACGACCTGCTCGACGGTGGCGCGGACGGTCGCGCCGGGCGGCGGGAACAGCGGCCGCAGTTCACTCGCCTCGACGGTCCGCCGGGACCGTCTGCGGCGGCCGGCCAGGATGCGTTCGGGGCGCAGCAGGACGCCGAAGAGTCCCATGACCTCGTCGACGGCCTGCCCGGGCACCTTGCCGACGAGATAGGCGAGGGTGCGCAGCAGTGTGCCGAGGACGATGCGCAGCAGTACATAAGGCAGCGCGACGCCGCGGGTGTTGGTGAGCAGGGTGTAGACGGCGCCGGCCTTGTCGACGCGGTGCGGGCTGGCCACTGACCGGCCGGCGCAGTCGACGGTGCGGCGTTCGCGGGCGGCGGCCTCGGCGTGCCGCAGCACGGCGTCGGGGGCGATCAGGACGCGGTGCCCGGCGGAGTGGGCGCGCCAGCACAGGTCGACGTCGTCGCGCATGAGCGGCAGCCGCCGGTCGAAGCCGCCGAGCTCCTCGAACACGTCGCGGCGTACGAGCATGCCGGCGGAGGAGACGGAGAGGACGGAGCGCACCTGGTCGTGCTGGCCCTGGTCCTGTTCGCGGCGGTCGAGTCCGGTCCAGCGCCGTCCGCTGTTGGCGATGGAGACGCCGGTCTCCAGGAGCTGCTTGCGGTCGTACCAGCCGCGGAGTTTGGGGCCGACGATCGCGACGTGTTCGTCGGAGTCGGCGACGCGCAGCAGTTCGGCGAGGGCGTCGGGCTCGGGGGCGCAGTCGTCGTGCAGGAGCCACAGCCATTGGACAGGCTCGCCGTGCGGCAGCTCGGGCATGTCGTACGCCTCGTCGCGCCAGGTCCTGCTGACGGGGTCCCAGCCGCTCGGCCGCTTCAGATACGGCAGTTCCTCGGGAGTGAGGACGCCGGCGGTGCGTGCCGCCTCTTCGACGGCGGTGCCGAAGCCGGTGCGGCGTGCGAGGTGCAGTACGCGGTCGGCGCCGAGGGCGTCGGTGAGCAGTCGGGCCGAGTCGTCGGCGCTGCCGGTGTCGGCCGCGACGACGTTCTGCACGGGGCGTTCCTGGCCGATCAGTCCGGCGAGGGCATCGGGGAGCCAGCGCGCGCCGTCGTGGGAGACGAGCACGGCGGTGACTACGTGCCGCGGGAACTCTGGCGCGGCTGCCGGAACAAACGCGGCTGTGGTGGCGGACATTGAGGTACGGGCCCTCCGGCCGGGGTCACCCCGTAGGGGCTCTGGTGCGTCACGGACGGGGCCCCACACTAACGGCTGGCATGTGAACGGTCCGCAGCCTGTGGACAACCCACAGACGGCGGACCGTTCGTTACGTATGCAGTTGACTCGGTTGTACCGTTTGGGCCGGGCGCGATCGGGCGGCTCGGGCCGGAAGTGACCGGGCGGCGGGAGGGGCGGCGATTCAGACGGCTGCCTTCTTCAGGCGCCGGCGTTCCCGCTCCGAGAGGCCGCCCCAGATTCCGAATCTCTCGTCGTTGTTCAGGGCGTATTCGAGACATTCGGAGCGGACCTCGCAGGCGAGGCAGACCTTCTTGGCCTCGCGGGTGGAGCCACCCTTCTCGGGGAAGAAGGACTCGGGATCGGTCTGGGCGCACAACGCGCGCTCCTGCCAGCCGAGTTCCTCGTCCGCGTCCTCGACCAGCAGTTGTTCGAACAGCTCGGTCATGTGCGCCCCTCGTCTGTCTTTGCGTCCCCGTGATGTTGCCGCGATCGTTTTCGGCCGAACGACACGAGTGAAATTACAAGTGTGTGGCTCCGGGCCAGTCAAGCCGAGATCTGCTATTGGGCCCGGTATTCACTCTGCGGAACCAAGGCTATGCGGAAAGTGTTCAAATCACCAAAAAACGTGACACATGCCAGCGGCCTGCTCCGCACCCCGCCATTCCTCGAAAAGGAAGACGCCAGAGACATCGATCTTGTTTCGATCGAGCCGGCGAAGCGATCCGGATCACAGTGCGATCACTTCGGGCCGGATGACGTTTGCAAGCAGGGTTGCTGCCGCATGTGTCCCTACCCTCCGCTGCACAAACCTTTCTCCGGTCTCCGTAACCGGAAAAGGTGAAACATTGCCGCCAAATCGGTCATTGGGTTGACAGTCGACGAGCGCAACCGTCACCTTTGTTTCCATGCCAGCGACCACAGCGCCCCTCGCGACCCGCCTCCGCGGGTTCCGCAGCGCTGTCCAGGCGCGCTGTTGCTGTTGCTGTTCCAGCTGTTGATGCCCTCGAGCTCCAGCTTCTGCGTCTTCTTCCTGCTCTGCGACACCCCCGCACTTCTGCTGAGGAACCCCCGCACCCATGAACAGCGACAGCGACCTCCAGATCGCCGGCGACATCCTCGCCGTACAGCACCTGCTCCAGCCCGCCCGTGAGCACCCGGCCACCGTGGCCGAGTTCGCCGGCCTCGCCCGGTCCATCGCCGCCGACCGCACGCAGTGGGCGCACCTCGTCGAATACGACGCCACCACCCGCTGGTACCACCGGCTCGACACAGGCCCCGGCTACGAGATCTGGCTGCTCAGCTGGGTCCCCGGCCAGGGCAGCGGACTCCACGACCACGGCCCCTCCTCCGGTGTGCTCACCGTCCTCGAAGGCCGGCTGACCGAGCGCACCGCGCGCGGCGAGCGCTCACTCGCCGCCGGTGCTCAGCGCGTCTTCGCACCGGGCTACGCGCACGAGGTCGTCAACGACTCCCTCGAACCCGCCGTGAGCCTGCACGTCTACTACCCGGGCCTGACCGAGATGCCGATGCACACGGCCGCGCGCTGCACGACGGAGACGGTTCCCGCCTGATGCCCCGCCGGCACCTGCGAGGATGTCGGCATGCGCATTGTGGTTCTGGCCGGCGGCATCGGCGGCGCCCGTTTCCTCCGCGGTCTCAAGCAGGCCGCGCCCGAAGCGGACGTCACGGTGATCGGCAACACCGGTGACGACATCCATCTGTTCGGCCTGAAGGTCTGCCCCGACCTCGACACCGTGATGTACACCCTCGGCGGTGGCATCAACGAGGAGCAGGGCTGGGGCCGCGAGGACGAGACCTTCCAGGTCAAGAGCGAACTCGCGGCGTACGGGGTCGGCCCCGAGTGGTTCGGTCTCGGGGACCGCGACTTCGCCACCCACATCGTCCGTACGCAGATGCTGAGCGCCGGCTATCCGCTCAGCGCCGTCACCGAGGCGCTCTGCGACCGGTGGAACCCGGGCGTACGGCTGCTGCCGATGTCCGACGACCGGGTGGAGACCCATGTCGCCGTGACGCTCGACGGCGAACGCAAGGTCATCCACTTCCAGGAGTACTGGGTTCGGCTGCGGGCATCCGTGGCCGCGGAGGCGGTCGTCCCGGTCGGCGCCGAGCAGGCCAAGCCCGCTCCCGGAGTGCTGGAGGCCATCGCCTCCGCGGACGTGATCCTCTTCCCTCCGTCGAATCCTGTCGTCAGCGTCGGCACGATCCTCGCCGTGCCCGGCATCCGGGAGGCCATCGCGGAAGCGGGCGTACCGGTCGTCGGCCTCTCCCCCATCGTCGGGGACGCGCCCGTGCGCGGAATGGCCGACAAGGTCCTCGCCGCGGTGGGCGTGGAGGCGACGGCGGCGGCGGTCGCACAGCACTACGGCTCCGGGCTGCTCGACGGCTGGCTCGTCGACACGGTCGACGAGCCGGCGGTCGCCGCCGTCGAGGCGGCGGGCATCCGCTGCCGGGCGGTACCGCTGATGATGACCGACGTGGACGCGGCCGCCGACATGGCCAGGGCGGCCCTGGCGCTGGCCGAGGAGGTACAGGCGTGAGCCCGGCGTCGTACCGGGTCTGGGCGCTGCCCGGCCTCGGCGAGGTCCGGCCCGGCGACAACCTCGCCAAGCTGATCGCGGCCACCTCGCCGGGACTGGCCGACGGGGACGTACTGCTCGTCACCTCCAAGATCGTCAGTAAGGCGGAGGGGCGGATCGTCGAAGCGGCGGACCGCGAGGCGGCGATCGACGCGGAGACGGTTCGGGTGGTCGCCCGGCGCGGCGCCCTGCGCATCGTCGAGAACCGGCAGGGGCTGGTGATGGCCGCGGCAGGCGTCGACGCGTCCAACACTCCCGCGGGCACAGTGCTGTTGCTGCCCGAGGACCCGGACGCCTCCGCCCGCGCGATCCGCGAGGGGCTGCGCGACGAGCTCGGCGTCGACCTCGGCGTCATCGTCACCGACACCTCCGGCCGGCCCTGGCGGACCGGGCTGACCGACATCGCGATCGGCGCGGCGGGCGTGCGGGTCCTGGACGATCTGCGCGGCGGCACCGACGCCCACGGCAATCCCCTCAGCGCCACTGTCGTGGCCACCGCCGACGAACTCGCCGCCGCGGGCGACCTGGTGAAGGGCAAGGCCGAGGGACTGCCGGTCGCCGTCGTCCGCGGCCTGCCGCACATCGTGGGTGACGCCGGCGAGGACGCGAGAGCACTTGTCCGGATCGCCGCCGACGACATGTTCCGGCTGGGCACCTCGGAGGCGATACGGGAGGCGGTGACACAGCGCCGCACGGTCCGCGAGTTCACCGACGAGCCGGTGGACGGCGCCGCGGTGCGGCGCGCGGTCGCGGCCGCCGTGACGGCGCCCGCCCCCCATCACACGACGCCGTGGCGCTTCGTCCTGCTCGAGTCGGCCGGCTCCCGCCGCCGCCTGCTGGACGCGATGCGCGACGCCTGGATCGAGGACCTGCGCCGCGACGGAAAATCGGAGGAGTCCGTCGCCAAGCGGGTCCGGCGCGGGGACGTCCTGCGCAACGCCCCGTACCTGGCGGTGCCGTGCCTGGTGGCGGACGGGGCCCACACGTACGGCGACGAGCGCCGGGACGCGGCCGAACGCGAGATGTTCGTCGTCGCGGCGGGCGCGGGCGTGCAGAACTTCCTCGTGGCGCTCGCGGCTGAGCGGCTGGGATCCGCGTGGGTCTCCTCGACGATGTTCTGCCGCGACGTGGTGCGGGAGGTGCTGTCGCTGCCGGCGACATGGGACCCGATGGGCGCCGTGGCGATCGGCCACGCCGCCGCCCCGCCCAAGGCACGTCCGGCGCGGGAGGCCTCCGCGTTCATCGAGGTCCGCTAGGAACCCGCCGGCGGCTCAGGACACGGCGGCCCGCCGGTCACCACGCGGCGATGTCGACCCTGCGCATCTTCGGTTCGCGGCGCGGCGGGACGCGGCCCGCAAGCAGGATCAGGCGGGCCGCGCGGTGGCGCTGGCCCTCGTAGGGGGCGAGCAGCTCCAGCATCGCCGCGTCGTCCGTGTTGCGTTCACCGGCCAGGGAGTAGCCGACGATCCGCGGCAGGTGCAGGTCGCCGACCGTGACGGCGTCGGGGGCGCCGTTGCTGCGCTGGATCACCTCCGCCGAGGTCCACGGGCCGATACCGGGGATCAACTCCAGCCTGGCCATGGCCTTTTCGGGCTCCATCGCCGCCGCTTCCTCCATCCGGGGGGCGACCCGCACCGCGCGCAGGATCGTCGACGCGCGCTTGTTGTCGACGCCCGCCCGGTGCCATTCCCACGACGGGACGAGCGCCCAGGTGCGCGGCTCCGGCATGACGTACAGGCCCTGGTCCGGGCCCGGCGCCGGTTCGCCGTACTTGCGGACCAGCAGCCGCCAGGCCCGGTAGGCCTCGTCGGTGGTGATCTTCTGTTCCAGGATCGAGGGGATCAGGGACTCCATGACGAGGCCCGTGCGCAGCAGCCGCAGTCCCGGCCGCCGGTGCTGCGCGGCGGCGACCAGCCGGTGCCGCGGGGTGAAGGCCTCCGGCTCGTCGGCCGCCCCGAGCAGCTCGGGAAGCCGGTCGAGCAGCCACTCCGCGCCCGGCCCCCAGGCCTCGGCCTCGACGGTGCCCGCCCGCATCGCGACGTGCAGCGTCCCGGGCCCGGCCGGGGTGCGGCTGGTCCGCCAGGCAGAGCCGTCCGGCGTCGTACGGAAGGTGGGATCGGCGGGGCCCCTGCGCAACGGGCCGAGGACGAGTCCGAGGTCCAGCGGCCACGGCGGGGTCCATCGCCGGGTGCGGGCGGCGGCGGGCGCGGCAGGGACCTGTCGCGGTATCGCCGCGGGTACGCCGCTCGCGCCACCGCGCACGGTGGCGCGGCTCGTGTCCGGTCGGAAGCGCCCTGCCATGCGGCCAGGCTACTGGTCGGAGGAGAAGCGGACCGCGCCCGCCGGGAGCACCGCGTCGCACCACACCCGCGCACCGTCCCTGAGCTCGTTGTCCTCACCCACGACAGCGCCGTCCCCGACGACCACGCCGGACAGCACCGTGCGCGCCCCGATGCGCGCGCCCGCGCCGACGAGTGAGTCGCAGATCACGGCGCCCGCTTCCACGACGGCGCCGGCCAGGACCGTGCTGCCGTCGATCCGGGCGTCCTCGCCGACGGTCGCGCCCTCGCAGACCACGGTGCCGCCGGTCAGCTTGGCGCCCGGCGCGACGCGCGCGGACGGCAGCACCAGCTGGTCACCGCGTCTGCCCGGCACGGCGGGAGAGGGAGCACGGCCCAGGACCAGATCGGCGGAGCCGCGTACGAAGGCGTGCGGCGTGCCGAGGTCCAGCCAGTAAGTGGAGTCGACCATGCCCTGGAGGTGGGCTCCGGCGCTCAGCAGCTCCGGGAAGGTCTCGCGCTCGACGGAGACGGGCCTGCCCGCCGGGATGGAGTCGATGACGGAACGCCGGAAGACGTAGGCCCCCGCGTTGATCTGGTCGGTGACGATCTCCTCGGGCGTCTGGGGCTTCTCCAGGAACGCGGTGACGCGCCCTGTCCCGTCCGTCGGCACCAGACCGAAGGCGCGCGGGTCCTCTACCCGGGTGAGGTGCAGGGAGACATCGGCCCCGGACGTGCGGTGGGTGCCGACGAGGGCCTCGATGTCGAGTCCCGTGAGGATGTCCCCGTTGAAGACGAGGACCGGGTCGTCGGGACCCGACCGCAGCCGGGAGGCGACGTTGCGGATGGCCCCGCCGGTGCCGAGGGGCTCATCCTCCGTCACGTATTCGAGGTGCAGCCCCAACGCGGAGCCGTCTCCGAAGTACGGCTCGAAGACCTCCGCCAGGTACGAGGTGGCGAGCACGATGTGCTCGACGCCCGCCGCCCGCGCCCGCGCCAGCTGATGGGTGAGGAACGGCACGCCCGCCGCCGGCACCATCGGCTTCGGGGTGCGGACGGTGAGCGGACGCAGCCGGGTTCCCTTGCCTCCGACCAGGAGGATCGCTTCTGGGGCCAGGTTCAATGCGTTCTCTGCTTCCTGCTGGGGCCGGGCTCGGTCACGGGTTTGACCGGCCAGTTTATGAGTTGCGTCCACGGCGGCCCGAGGTGCGTCCGCCGTGTCCCGGCCCCGTCGTCCTTCAGCGGCCCTGAAGCTTGGCCGAAGCCGTTCTGGCGGTTCCGAGTTGGCTGTAGAGAAGGCCTCCGGGGCAGTCCGTGACGTAGCCGTCGCGGTGTCCGGAGATGGCGTTGAGCTGGACCTTGACGCCCTTCGCGTATTTCCCGCTGCCGGCCGAGGTGAGCGTCACCTTGCCCGCGGGGTCGATCCCGTGCAGGCCGAGCTTCCACGCGGTCAGCTTGGCCACGGCGGTCACCGCGGCCTCCGGCGGATTGGAGGAACTGTACGTGCCGAGCACGGCGATGCCCGTGCTGTTCGTGTTGAAACCCAGGGTGTGCGCGCCGAGCACCGGCTTGGCCACGCCTCCTGCCCGGCCTTCGTAGATGTTTCCGCACTTGTCGACGGCGAAGTTGTAGCCGATGTCGCGCCAGCCGCTGCTCTTGACGTGGTAGCGGTAGATACTGCGGATAACGGAGGGGGCCTCCTCGCAGGTGTAGCTGTTGCCGGTGGCGCTGTGGTGGACGAACGCGGCCTTCACCGAGCCCGTGTAGACGAACGCCTTCTCCCGCCACGACTCGTCGGCGCCCCACCCCTTGCGGGTGACGATGCTCGGACGCGGGCCGATGTACGGCTTGGCGCCGGCCGCGAGGTCGCCCTCGAGCAGGTCACCCGCCGCGGCCGCCTCGGCCTCGGTGTCGGCCTGGTTGAGGGCCGGGATCACGAGGCCGCCGACCGGGGAACGGCCGACGGTGGGCTCCGTGTCGGGGCCTGCCGCGACCTGATCGGTGCCGGGCTCGGGGGCCCTGTCCGTGTCGGGGGCGGTGTCCGTGTCGGGGGCCGCGGCGGCCGGATCCTCGCCGGGGTCGACGAGTTCGAGGCGCATTCCCTCGGGCAGTCCGCTCGAGGTGCCGTCCTCGGCCCGAACGCGTACCTCCACGCCGTCCGATGCGCCGACCCACAGCGGGGCCGTGGAGCCGCGCACCGAGCGCGACTCGCTCTCGGCGGTACCGGGGTCGGCCGCGTGCTCCGAGTTGTGCGTCTCCACCTGCTGCCAGTCGGACCAGACGCCGGACCCGGCCGCCCGGGTGCGTACCTCGACGGTGCCGTGGAGTTCGGTGAACGCGTCCTCCCAGACCACGCCGACGAGCGAGAACGGATCGACGTCCTGCTCGGGAAGGCCGAGTTCCGGGGCGCCGGCGGAACGGTCCGAGGGGGTCTGGCCTATGGACTTCAGTGGCAGGGACTGGGTCGAGCCGGGCACGTCCGGTGCTTGTGGGACCGCGGCGGCCGGCAGGGGCGCGGCGAGCGCGCCGGAAGCGAGCGAGAGCGGAACGACGAGCGCGGTCGCGCACGCCACTCCGACGGAAGAAGCCAGGTATCCACGCATGGCAAGGATCCTGGGCCGGTGCGGCGCGCCGCGCTCGGCGGCAAACCCCCGGCGGAGCGAGGGTCCTTCGGTCCGACCGGAGGACACCGTCACCCGAGCGGCCGCCCCCGCCCCCGGCGGCGGCGTACGCTTGCGCGGATGAACGCCAGCGACCGCACCCCCGCCGACCTGCTGCGATCCGCGCTCGCCGCGGACCCCGCGCGCCCCTTGGTCACTTTTTACGACGATGCCACCGGTGAGCGGGTCGAATTGTCCGTCGCCACCTTCGCCAATTGGGTGGCGAAGACGGCGAATCTGCTCCAGGGCGACCTCTCCGCGGAGCCGGGCGACCGGCTCGCGCTGCTGCTGCCGGCGCACTGGCAGAGCGCTGTCTGGCTGCTGGCCTGCTCGTCCGTGGGTGTGATCGCGGACGTCGGCGGCGACGCGGCGCGCGCGGACCATGTCGTGGCGGGGCCGGGCCGGTTCGACGACGGGCTCGCCTGCGGCGGTGAGCGGATCGCGCTGTCCCTCGCACCGATGGGACGCCGCTTCCCCGCCCCGCCGGCCGGTTACGCCGACTACGCGGTGGAGGTGCCTGGCCAGGGCGACAGGTTCGCCCCCTACGCGCCGGTGGATCCGGACGCGCCGGCGCTGACCGTCGGGGACCTGGAACTGACCGGTGCCGAACTGGTCGGGCGGGCGCGGGAGGACGTGGCGCGGCTGGGTCTCACGCCGGGCTCGCGGTTGCTGTCCGGGAAGTCGTACGACTCCTGGGAGGGTCTGTCCGCGGGGCTGTACGCGCCCCTGGCGGCCGGGGCTTCCGTCGTTCTGTGCCGGAATCTCGGCGAGTTGTCGCAGGACTCGCTGGCGAAGCGCCTCGAGAGCGAGCGGGTCACCGTCACGGCGGTATGACAAGCGTGGGGCGTCCACTCGTGTGGCGCACACTCGGGCCGAGCCCTCCCCGTCCGGCGGCGGCGCCCGGTGGATGATCGGCGACAAGCGTGCTTCAACGCACAACCAAGCGCCGGGTTCAGCCGTCTAGACCAGCGATCGGCGGCCCAGCGTGCCGCCGACGCCATGAAGGATGGACGCACACGTGACGGACAAGGCCGGCACGTCGGCGGACCCCGCGGGGTCCGCCGACGCGGACGAGAAGGCGGGATCCGCGGTCGCGGACGACTCCGCCACGCCCGGCGGCCCGGCCGACTCCGGGAGAGCGGGCGACACCCCCGCCGCGAGCGGTGGCCACGCCGCTGACACAGGCGCCGAGAAGTCGGCAGGTTCGACGGCCGACGACGAGGCGGGGAACGCGGCCACCGCCACCGCCGGCAGGAACACCGAGAGTCCGGCGGACTCCACCCCCGCCACGCAGTCGGGGAACGCAGCAGCATCGACGGCCGACGACGAGGCCGAGGGCACAGCAGACCCGAAGGCCGACGGCCAGGCCGGAAACACGTCCGGTCCCTCGGCCGGGACCGACGCCGAGCCCGACGGCGCCACCCCCGGGGCGCCGGGCGGAAAGGACGTGCCGGTCGACAGTGCCGGTGCCGGCGGCCCGGCCCCCTCGGGCGGAGGCGGACCGGGCGACGACAACGGCGGGAACGGTCACGGCGGGGACAGCGGCGACGGTCACGGCGGGGACGGCGGCGACGGTCAGGCCGGAGGAAGGCCGCCACGGCACTGGATGCGCTGGGCCGCGCTCGGCACCTCGCTCGTCGTGCTCGCCGCCGCGGGCGCCGGCTGGTGGTTCTACCGCAAGCTCGACTCCAACATCACCACGGACACGACGGCCGCCGCCGAACTGGAGACGTACGAGAAGGAACGCCCCACGCCCGTCGCCGTCGACGCGCAGAACATCCTGCTGCTCGGCTCGGACACCAGGGCCGGCGAGGGCAACAGCAAGTACGGCCGGGACGAGAACGGCGGCAGCCAGCGCTCCGACACCACGATCCTGCTGCACATCGCGGCCGACCGTAAGAGCGCGACGGCGATGTCGATCCCGCGCGACCTGCTGGTCACCGTCCCGAGCTGCGGGAAGCCGGACGGCAGCCGCTCCAAGGAGCAGACGGCACAGTTCAACTGGGCCTTCCAGTTCGGCGGGGCGGCCTGCACGATCCGCACCGTCGAGAAGTTCACCGGGGTCCGCATCGACCACCACATGGTGATCGACTTCCGCGGCTTCAAGGACATGGTGGACGCCGTGGACGGCGTCGAGGTGTGTCTGAAGGAGCCGATCGACGACAAGGACGCGCGGCTCAAGCTGCCGGCCGGGCCGCAGACGCTGCACGGCGAGGAGGCACTCGGGTTCGTCCGGGCGCGCAAGACGCTGGGCAACGGCAGCGACACCGAACGCATGGAACGGCAGCAGCAGTTCCTGGGCGCGCTGGTCAAGAAGGTCCAGAGCAACGGCGTACTGCTCAATCCGACGAGGCTCTATCCGGTGCTCGACGCGGCGACGAAGTCCATCACCACCGATCCGGGTCTCGACTCATTGAAGGACCTTTACGACCTGACCCGCTCACTTCGGAGCATTCCGACGGAAAAGGTCCAATTCCTCACCGTTCCCCGGCAGCCGCACGCCGCGAATCCCAACCGGGACGAGCTCGTGCAGCCGGACGCGGACCAGCTCTTCGAGAGTCTGCGCGAGGACGATCCGGTCACTGTCGTACCGAACGGCGAACGGGAGGGCGAGGGGACCACCGGAGAACCGGACACCGGCGGAACCAGCACCCCCAGTGCGACACCGACATTTCCCGGCACCAATGCCGCCGAAGGGATGTGTGAGTAAAGCAATGGCCAAACGGAAGCAGAGAGTGCTGACGGATTGGGCGAATTGCCCAGTTGTAAGGGGCGTGGAATTTGTCACGGACGTCGCTCGACGCTGAACTGGACGGATAGTGTGACGCGATCCGGTGCTTCCGACCCTGTGTCGCGCACTGCTGGATCGAAGGACCGAGCGCCTGCCGGGGGAGGCGCGTCGCGTGGCACCCGACGGAGGACTCAAGCAACCGTGGATGCGCAAAGCCGTGGGCGGGCGGACGAGATCGACCCCGCCGACCAGTGGGTACTCAACCCGCAGACCGGCAACTACGAACTGCGACTGGATCAATCCGCACCGCAGTCGATCCCCTCCACCAGAGGCTCCGGCCGCAGCAGCACAAGAGCCGGCGCGGCCGGCAGCCGCGGTGCCGCCCCACGGAACACGGCGGCCGGAAATGGTGCCCGGCGCGGTACGACCGCCCCGGGCACCGAGGTCCCCGAACAGCGTCGGCGCCGCACGGGTGACGCGTCCGCCGGCCGGGCGGCACAGGCGCAGACCGGCCGGCGCAAGCGCAAGCAGGGCAAGTCGCGCAAGAAGAAGGCGCTGCTGTGGACGGGCGGCACGCTCGCGCTGGTGATGGTGGGCACGGCGACCGCCGGATACCTCTACTACGAGCACCTGAACTCCAACATCACCTCGGTCCCCGACGACGGCGCCGGCACCGGCGGCTTCAGCAAGGACCGGGCGATCAACATCCTGGTCATCGGCACGGACAAGCGCACCGGCGACGGCAACGAGGGCTACGGCGACAGGAACAGCGCCGGCCACGCCGACACGACGGTGCTGCTCCACGTGTCCAAGGACCGCACCAACGCGACGGCGCTGAGCATCCCGCGTGACCTGATCACGGACATCCCGGACTGTCCGACCACCCAGGAGGACGGGTCGACCAAGACCATCCCGGGGTCGCCGAACACCCGCTTCAATGTGAGCCTCGGCCAGTCGGGCCGTACACCCAGCTGCACCATGCGTACGGTCACCGAGCTCACCGGCATCAAGCCCGACCACTTCATGGTGGCCGACTTCAACGCGGTCAAGACACTGACCTCGGCGGTCGGCGGTGTGCCGATCTGCCTCGCCAAGGACATAAAGGACCCCGACTCCAAGCTCGACCTGCCCGCGGGTGAGCACGAGATCGAGGGCGAGGAGGCCCTGGCGTTCGTCCGTACCCGGCACGCGGTGGGCTTCGGCGGCGACCTCGACCGCATCAAGCTGCAACAGCAGTTCCTGAGCGCGCTGATGCGCAAGCTGAAGTCCAACGACACGCTCACCAGCCCGACGAAGCTGGTGAAGCTGGCGGAGGCGGGCACCAAGGCGCTGACCGTCGACTCCCAGATAAACGACATCATGAAGCTCCGTGACCTCGGCCTGGAGCTCGGCAAGTTCGACATGAAGAACCTGACCTTCGCGACCGTGCCCGTGCGGGACAACCCGGCGGAGACGGTCAAGGCCACGGTCGTGCTCGACGAGAGCAAGGCGGAATCGCTGTTCGCGATGGTCCGCGAGGACGTCTCCCTCACCGAGGTCGAGCAGAAGAAGCAGCAGGCCAAGGACAAGCAGAACGCCCTTCTCGAGGGCACCAGGGCGAAGGCGTCCGACGTCCGCGTCGATGTCTTCAACGGCGGCGGGCCGACGGGAGCCGCGCAGAAGACCCTCGACTGGCTCCAGAACACCGAGGGCGTCCTGAAGTCCGCCAACAAGGGCAACGCCCCGGCGGACGTGACCAGGACGACCCTCGAGTACGCACCGAACCAGGCCGACCAGGCCCGCGCACTCGCGGACCTGATGGGCCTTCCTGCCGCGGCGTTGAAGCCGGGCACACAGGACGCGGAGGGTCTCACAGCGATGACGCTGACCCTCGGTCCCGATTTCAAGGGCGCAGGGGTGCCCATCACCGGTCCGGCGAAGGTGCCGGACGACATCCAGAAGGTCGAAGCCGACAAGAAGGTCTGTGCCGGATGAGGCCGGAGGAACGGCTCGTGAAACGAGCCTGAAACCAGGGGGGACCCAGGGGTGGGAAGAAACAGCGTGCGTGGGGAGGGGACCCGGGAGCACGTGGCGGAACCCGGCGATCTCGGCTGGGACGAAGGGCTGTACGGCGAGGGGACCGGTGTCCCCGGCAGCCGTACGGCCCTCGACGACGAACGGAGCCCGCAGGCCGCGCCGGCAGAAGGCAGCGGCGGCGGGCACCGGCGCGGCGGTCCCCGGCGTCGCGCGAAACGCGGCAAACGCCGGATACTGCGCGGCGTCGCGATCACGGTGGCGGTGGTGGTGCTCGGCACGGCGGGGGCCGGATATCTGTACTACGAGCACCTGAACAGCAACATCCGTAAGGGGGAACGCAGTTCGGCCGACTCGGACGTGCGGAAGAGTGCCCCGAACGCGGCCGGCCAGACCCCGCTGAACGTCCTTCTCATCGGCTCCGACAGCCGGAACACGGCGGCCAACCTCAAGCTCGGCGGCTCCAGGAAGAGTGTGGGCGCCAAGCCCCTCGCCGACGTGCAGATGCTGTTGCACGTGTCCGCCGACCGCAAGAACGCCTCGGTCGTCTCCATCCCGCGCGACACCAAGGTCGACATCCCGAAGTGCACCGACCCCAAGACCGGGGACGAGTTCCCGGCGACGCGTGACCTCATCAACGCGACGCTGGGCCGCGGCGGTCCCGGCTGCACCCTCGCCACCTGGCAGGAGCTCACCGGCGTCTACATCGACCACTGGATGATGGTCGACTTCGCGGGCGTGGTGGCGATGGCCGACGCGATCGGCGGCGCCGAGGTCTGCGTGAAGCACGGTGTGTACGACGGCCCCAAACCGAACGTGCCCGGCGGCTCCGGTCTGCGGCTCGAGGCCGGCACCTGGCCGATCAAGGGCGAGCAGGCGCTCCAGTGGCTGCGTACCCGCCATGCCTTCGAGAGCGACTTCGGACGCTCCAAGGCGCAGCACATGTACATGAATTCGGTGATCCGCAATCTGAAGGACCAGAACGCCTTCACCGACACCGGCCGGCTCATGGACCTCGCGGAGACCGCGACCAAGTCGCTCCAGGTCTCGGAGGAGATCGGCACGGTCAAGAAGCTGTTCGACCTCGGGATGACCCTCAAGGACGTGCCCACCAGCCGGATCGCGATGCTGACCATGCCGCGCATACCCGACCCGGACAACCCGAAGGCGCATGTGCTGCCGGCGCCGGGTGAGGCGGACCGTCTGTGGCAGATGCTGCGCGAGGACACTCCGGTGGACGGCAAGGCGCCGACGTCGAAGCCCAAGCCCTCAGCCGCGCCGAAGGATCCGGCCGCCGAGCCCGCCGAGATCGGGATCATGGTCCGCAACGGCACGGGCGTGAATCAGGACCCCACTCCCCGCAGAGCGGCCGCGGTGGCCGAGGTGCTCACCGGCCAGGGCTTCACGGGCGCCAGGACGGACGCGACCCCGGAGGCGGAGAGCCGAACACAGGTCCTGTTCCCGAGCGTCGACCTCGACGGCGACGCGCACGCCGTCGCAGCGGCCCTCGGCATCCCGGCGAGCGCGGTGCGCAAGTCGTCCGAGGTGTCCGGTGTGACGCTGATCGTCGGCGCCGACTGGCGGACCGGGGACACGTTCCCGAAGCCGGAGCCGGCCGGGGGGCCACCGAAGAACACGGAGACGGTCATGGGCGACGACAAGGGCGCCTGCATGGACATCTACGCGCCGTACCGGATCTGACCCGGCACCACCGCGCCTGTACGACAGCGCCGGTCCGCCCCTCCACGGGGGCGGACCGGCGCTGTCGTCGTGCTGGTGGGCCGTGCTCAGGCAGCGGTCCGGACGGAGGGCCGCCGGCTCGCGATGACCTTCTTCGCCAGCGAGCGCGGGCTCGTCAGGAAGCCGTAGCCCCAGCACATGTGCATCGTGGCCAGCGCCACCGGGATCTGGAGCCGTGCCTTCAGGGACAGGCCCTTGCCGGCGGGGACGGAGCCCGCGGTGATCGCCGCGAGATATCCGGCGGGGACGACGAAGGCCCACGGCGTCAGCGCGGCACCCGCCACGACTCCCGCGGCGATCGCGCAGAGCGCCGTCGGCGGCGCCAGGTAGCGCAGGTTGATCGAGCCCTGGTGGTAGCGGGCCACGACATGGCGCCAGCGCCCGTAGTCCTTGTACTGCTTGGCCAGCGCCCGCACGGACGGCCGGGGACGGTACTGGACCCGCAGCTCCGGGGAGAACCAGATCAGGCCGCCGGCCTCGCGGATGCGGAAGTTCAGCTCCCAGTCCTGGGCGCGGATGAACTCCTCGTTGTAGCCGCCCTGCTGCTCCAGCGCCTCGCGCCGGAAGACGCCCAGGTACACCGTCTCCGCGGGACCGGCCTTGCCGCCCGTGTGGAAGGCGGCGTTGCCGACGCCGACCTTCGAGGTCATCGCGGCGGCGACGGCGTCCTCCCAGGCGTTCTCGCCCTCGGCGTGCATGATGCCGCCGACGTTCTGCGCGCCGGTCTCCGCCAGCAGGCGGACCGCGGTCGCGATGTAGTTCGGCGACAGCATCCCGTGGCCGTCGACGCGCACCACGACCGGGTGGCGGGACGCCTTGATGGCGGCGTTCAGGGCGGCCGGGGTGCGGCCCGTCGGATTCGGCACGGTGCGGACCCTCGGGTCCTCCCGTACGAGCTCGGCGGCGATCTCGTCGGTGCGGTCCGTGGACGGTCCGAGCGCGATCACCACCTCCATCTCTCCGTCGTACTCCTGCTCGAGGATGTGGCGGACGGAGTTGCGCAGATGCCGCTCCTCGTTGAGGACCGGCATGATCACGGAGACAGCGGGCGTGGCGTTCATCGCCCGCCACGTTACCGCGAACGGGGGACACCCAGGCGCGGCGGCCGGTGTCGCAGATCGTATGGGCCTACGGTGCGGGGAATCCCCTGTCGTCCGCGGAGGTGTCCTCTTGCCCCCACCGCCCCGCCCGCGTCCCCGTCCCCGTCCGGCCCCGCAGCGCGGCGCCGCGGGGCGGCCCGCCGCGCGACAGCCGGCCCGGCCGGCAGGGCGGGGCGGGCACCCCGCACGGCGCACGGGCGGTGGATCCCCACCGCGCCGGGGCGGGCGCGCGGCACGGCCGCGCTGGGGCATGCGGATCGTCACATCGCTCTCGGTGCTGGTCCTGGGCGTGGGCGGCATCGGGCACGCCGTGGTCACCGGACTCGACACGGAGATCGACCGGGTCGACCCGTTCCATGACATGAAGAACCGGCCCGAGGGTGGCCGCGGCACGAACATCCTCGTCGTCGGCACCGACGGCCGGGACAGGATCACGCCGGAGGAGAAGAAGAAGTACCGGCTCGGCGGGGCGCCGTGCAACTGCACCGACACGATCATGCTGGTGCACATCGCCCAGGACCGTGATCGCGCCAGTGTCGTCAGCCTGCCCAGGGACAGTTACGCGGAGATCCCCGAGCACACCGACACCACCACGGGCAAGCATCACAAGCCGCACCCGGTGAAGCTCAACGCGGCCTACGCCGAGGGCGGCCCCGGCCTGACCGTGCGCACGGTCGAGCACATGACCAAGGTGAAGATCGACCACTATCTCGAGGTCGACTTCACCAGCTTCATGAAGACGGTGGACGTGGTGGGCGGGGTGGAGGTCTGCACCGCCCGGCCGATGAAGGACACCTACACCGGTCTCGACCTGCCGGTCGGCACTCACAGGCTGAGCGGCGGGCAGGCGCTGCAGTACGTGCGCTCCCGCCACATCGACGGCGCCGCCGACCTGGGGCGGATGCAGCGCCAGCAGCGCTTCCTGGCGGCGCTCGTCGACCGGGCGACCAGCGGCGGTGTGCTGCTCAACCCGGTGAAGTTCCGGAAGGTCACCTCGACGATGCTCGGCTCGGTCCGCGCCGACCGGCAGTTCGGCACCCGGCAGATGCTCGCCCTCGGCCGGGCGATGCGGGGCTTCACGCCCTCCTCCTCCGAGTTCACCTCCGTGCCCGTCGGCGACGTCGCGTTCCCGGTCAAGGGCGTCGGGTCCACCGTGAAGTGGGACGACGCGCGGGCGCAGCGGCTGTTCCGGCTGCTGCGCGAGGACAGGCCGCTCGCACCGCACCGCCCGAAGCGTGCCAAGGCCACCGTTGTCGACGTCGACCCGAAGCAGATCAAGGTCCAGGTCTACAACGGGACCCGCCTCGCCGGCCTCGGCGAGAAGGTCGACAAGGCCCTGAACGGCCTCGGCTTCGACACCACACGCGCCCCGCTCAACGGCGGCGGCGGGAAGGTCGGGCGCACCTATGTGATGTACGACCCACGGTGGGACCGCTCGGCGAAGTCGCTCCGGGCGGCGCTGCCCGGTGCCGAGCTGCGTCCGGTGAAGAGGCAGGGCCCCACGATGAAGGTGATGGCGGGGACCGACTTCAAGGGAGTCGAGCCCGTACAGGCCCAGGAGCCCCACCGCGGCGAGTTCGGCGCGGTGACGGGCGACCAGGTCGTCTGCCCGTAGGTCCTCGCCGGGCGGCCGGACTCAGGCCTCCATGCCCTCCGCGGCGCGCTTCTCGCGCAGCTCCCGGATCGCCCGGCGCCTGGCCAGCCGGTGCGTGCGCCGGATCTGCGCCTCCTGGTAGCGGCGCTGGTCCCGCTCGGTCTCGGGGACGACCGGCGGCACCGCCCGCGGCTTGCCGTCCGCGTCCACCGCGGCGAAGACGAGGTAGGCGCTGCCGACCTGGGTGGCGGGAGTCGACTCGTTCCAGCGCTCGGCCAGGACCCGTACGCCGACCTCCATGGAGGACCGGCCGGTCCAGTTGACCTGTGCCTTCACATGGACCAGGTCGCCCACCCTGACCGGCTCCAGGAACACCATCTCGTCCATCGAGGCCGTGACCGCGGGTCCGCCCGAGTGCCGGCCCGCGACGGCTCCGGCCGCGTCGTCCACCAGCTTCATGATCACGCCGCCGTGCACGGTGCCGAGGAGATTCGTGTCACTGCCGGTCATGATGTGGCTGAGGGTGGTACGGGACGCCGAAGTGGGCTTGCCCGGAATTTCAGCCTCCGGGCGCTGGGCCTGATCTGTCATGCCGTCCACCATATGCCGGGGCCGGAATGCATCAGCTTCGCTACAGCCCTGGTGCGATTCCTCACCCACCCTGTCTGGGCGGCCACCCTCCCCTGCACACTGTTCCGCATGAATGACTGGCCCGATGGATGGACCGACAACGGCGGCAACGGCAACGCACGCGGCTACGGGCGCGGCAGCGCCGGGGACCGGCCCGAGGGCGCGCGCGTCATGCGCCATGTCCAGCGACCGGCCGCCCCGCAGCACGGCGGGGTTCCCCCTCAGCAGCCCCGCGGTTACGACCAGGGCTATGCCGAGCCGGTGTACGACAGCGGCTACAACACGGGCCAGGTCTACCGCGGCGCGGGCGGCGGGGTGCCTCCGCAGGGCAGACCCCCGCGGCAGCCCGGCCCGGCGCCGGACTGGCGGCGCAGGCTGAAGATCGGCTCGATCGTCGTGCTCGTGGCCGTGCTGGGCACCACCATCGGCACGTACTTCTGGGCGGACTCCAAGGTGCGGCGCGAGGTCGACCTCGCCAAGGTGATTGAGCGGCCCGCCGAGGGCGACTGCACCACCTACCTGATCGTCGGCTCCGACAGCCGTGAGGGCATGACGGCCGAGGAGAAGAAGAAGCTCCACACCGGTGATGCCGCGGGCAAGCGCACCGACTCGATGATGATCCTCGCGGCCTGCGGCAGCGGGAACACGATGGTGTCCCTGCCGCGTGACTCCGACGTCGAGATACCGTCCTTCATCGGCTCCGAGTCCGGGAAGAAGTTCCCCAACCAGGGCCGGCGCACCAAGCTGAACGCCGCCTACGCGGAGGACGGGCCCGAACTGCTGGTCCGCACCGTCGAGCACAACACCGGCCTGCGCATCGACCACTACGCGGAGATCGGCTTCGCCGGCTTCGCCAACATCGTGGACGCGCTCGGCGGTGTCGAGATGAACATCGAGAAGGGCTTCAAGGACAAGAAGTCCGGCGCCGACTTCGAGGCGGGCAAGCAGACCCTCGACGGCGAGCAGGCCCTCGCCTTCGTCCGCACCCGCTACGCCTTCGCGGAGTCGGACCTCGCACGCACCAAGAACCAGCAGAAGTTCCTCTCCGCGCTGGCGAGCCAGGCGGCGACCCCCGGCACGATCCTCAACCCGTTCAAGCTGTACCCGACCCTGGGCGCCGGCCTGGACACGCTCATCGTCGACAAGGAGATGTCCCTGTTCGACCTGGGCGAGATGTTCTTCGCGATGAAGGGCATCAGCGGCGGCGACGGTACGTCGATGAACATGCCGACGTCGGGAAGCCGGGGCGGCAACCTCGTCTGGGACAAGGCGAAGGTGCAGCAGCTGGTGAAGCAGATCCAGAACGACGAGAAGGTCACTGTCTCCGACAAGTGATTCCCGCACGTCGAAGGGGCCCGCACCGCGCGTACGCGGGGCGGGTCCCTTTTCGTCGCGGTCGGAGCGCGAACGGGTCGGCCGTGTTGCGGCCGGCCCGCCAACGGGTCGGCGTGGCCAGGCAGTCACCGGTCCGGGACAGGCGGTTCTCGCCGTACTCGTCCTGCACGAGGGTGGATCCGGCGGCCGTCAGCCGCTCGGTGATCCGCTGCCTGCGGACCTCGCACATCCTGAACGCGCTGAGGAGGAAGGCGGCCGGCGCCGCGCCACCCGCCAGGCGCGCCCGCGCTTAAGCCCGGCGTACGACGACGCCAAGACGCACCTTCCCGGCACGAGTGACCGACGTGACGACAGAGTCCGCGTTCCGCTGCGTCCGCCTCACATCGCCGACGCGGCCGACTGCTCGCTTGTCACCTGCTCAGGACGTCACTCGCGGGGGTGGATCGACGCGCCCACCAAGCGCAGTACGGCCAGCCGCGGACGGTCCGTCGTGTATCCGGCGGGAAGCTGTGGCACGCCCGCTGCCCGCTGCCCGCTCCACGTGGGATCGGGGCAGGACGACCAGAGGCTGAGAGGTCTGCATGCCCATGTTCACATCTCGGCTGCGAACGGCGCTGTGCCGATTCGCGGCCCGACGCAGGCAGTCACGGCGCGGCCGGGCCGCGGCCGTGGCAGTCGCGAGCCTGGCACTCGTACTGTCCCTGCCCGGAACCGCGCTGGCCGCCCCTGGCGACCTGGACCCGGCCTTCGGCGGCGACGGCAGGGTGCTCACCGGCTTCGGCAGCGATGCCGATGGGGCCTCTGACGTAGCGTCGGCACCCGACGGGCGGCTCGTCGCCGTCGGCTGGACGGTCGCCGACACGACAGCCGGCGACTTCGCGGTGGCCCGCTACAACCCCGACGGCAGCCTGGACACCAGCTTCGGCGGCGACGGCAGGGTGACCACCGACATTTCCGGTGAAGGCCAGTGGGACACCGCCTACGGTGTGGCGGTGCAGCCCGACGGCAAGATCGTCGTGGTGGGGAGCAGCTGGATCGAGTTCGAGAACTGCTGCTGGTTCACGGTGGTCCGCTACAACCCCGACGGCAGCCTGGACACCGGCTTCGGCGGCGGCGACGGCAAGGTGCTCACCGACTTCGACGGCGGCCCGAACGAGGCCTACGAAGTCGCGGTGCGGTCCGACGGCAGGATTGTTGCCGCCGGTACTTCCGGCGGCAGGTTCGCGGTGGCCCGCTACAACCCCGACGGCAGCCCCGACACCGGCTTCAGCGGCGACGGGGAGGTGACCACCGACCCGGGGCCGGCGCCGGACGAGGGCGGCACGGGTCGCACCATGGCATTGCAGCCCGACGGCAAGATCATTGCGGGCGGGGACGTCGGGACGACCCGCTTCGACTTCGCCCTCATCCGCTACAACGAGAACGGCAGCCTGGACACCACGTTCAGCGGCGACGGCATCGTGAGAACCGATTTCGGTGACTACGAGGCCGTGGAGGCGCTGGCGGTGCAGCCCGACGGCAAAATCGTCGCCGCCGGCGAGCTGTACGGCAGCGCGATGGCCCGCTACAACCCCGACGGCAGCCTGGACACCGGCTTCGGCGGCGACGGCAGGGTGGATCCCCCGGCGGGTGGCCACGACATGGTCTTGCAGTCCGACGGCAGGATCGTCCTCGTCGGCGGCAGCGGTCCGGGCGACTTCGCTGTCGTGCGTCACAATCCCGACGGCAGCCTGGACACCGGCTTCGGCGGCGACGGCGTCGTGACCACCGACTTCGGCGCCAGCGACAGGGCTCGCGGCGTGGTGCTGCAGTCCGACGGCAAGATCGTCGCCGCCGGTACGGGCGGACCGAACGTCGACTTCGCGCTGGCCCGCTACGAGGGCGGCGGCACCACCCCGCCCCCACCACCGGCGAACGCGAACCTCTCGGTCACCAAGTCGGGGCCGAGTCAACTCGCCCTGGGCAATCGGGCCACCTACACCGTGCGGGTGACCAACGCCTCCGACTCCACCGCAACGGCCACCGGCATCACACTGTCCGACACCGTCTCCGGAGCCGGTGCGACACTCGTGTCGGCCACGACCACCAGCGGCAGCTGCAGCACCACCTTCACCAGCGCCAACTGCGCACTGAGCTCGCTGCTTCCCGGCGGAAGCGCGACGGTCACCGTGGTCGTGGAGCCCAGGGCCACCGGCACCGTCACCAACAGGGCCACGGTCGACGCCATGGAGGACGACCCCGTACCGGGCAACAACACCGCCACGGCGACGACCACCGTGAACAACAGCCGTGGCTGCACGATCATCGGGACCAGTGCCGGTGAGACGCTTGTCGGTTCGGGCGGCAACGACGTGATCTGCGGCCTCGGCGGCAACGACACCATCCGCGGGGGCAACGGCTCCGACACCCTCTACGGCGACGTCGGCAACGACACCGTCGACGGCGGTTACGGCAACGACACCCTGTACGGCGGGTCCGGAAGCGACAACCTGACCGGCTATTACGGATCCGACCGGGTCAACACCGTCGACGGCGTGTCCGGCAACGACACGGCCAACGGCGGCCCCAACTACGACACCTGTACCACGGACTCGGGCGACAACCGCATCAGCTGCCCGTGATCCGGTGA
>NZ_JBSGZJ010000037.1:0-30142 GCF_053610925.1 Streptomyces sp. NPDC054847
GCCCCGGCCGCCGCGTCCGGGTCCGCCGCCGCGGCGGTGTCCGCGCGTGCGGCCTTCCTCCCGCCGGAGCGAGACGGGCGCGCCCCGGCGCCCGTCGGCACGGAACCGGCGTCGGCCGTCCCCGCCGCATCGTTCCCGGTGGGCGCGGAGCCCTCCGGTGCGGGGGAGCCGGCTTCGGCCGGCTGCGCGGTCCCGGTCACGGACGGCTCGTCACCGGCGGGCGGTGTGACGGCGCCGGTCGCGGAACCAGGGGCACGGCCGGAGCCGGACCTCGTCCTCTCCGTGCCGCGCACCGCGCCCGGCTCGGCCGGCCCGGCGGGTCCGGTCTCTGCGCTGTGCGTCTCGGTCGGCTGGTGCGGGACTTCCGGTCCCGAGGGCTTGCGGGACGACGGTCGGGCGGTCACGGATTCGGCCTCCTAGGGCGGCAGATGCGTCGGTGGGGGAAGCGGTGCAGGTCAGTCGAGTGCGGCGAGGCGTTCGATCGCGGCCATCGGCACGGGCAGCCAGTCCGGCCGGTGTCTGGCCTCGTAGACGACTTCGTAGACGGCCTTGTCGGTCTCGTAGGCGCGGAGCAGTTCGGGCTCCTCGCGGGGGTCGTCGCCGCCGGCTTCGGCGTAGCCGTCGCAGTACGCCGCACGGCACCGCTCCGCCCACGCCGGGTTCCAGGGGCGGTGCGTACGGGCCGCGTAGTCGAAGGAGCGGAGCATGCCCGCAACATCGCGCACGGCGGGCTGCGGACGGCACCGTTCGGTGAGCGGCCTGGCCGGTTCGCCCTCGAAGTCGATAACGGACCAGGGGGTGTCCTTCGGGCCTCGCAGTATCTGGCCGAGATGCAGGTCCCCGTGCACCCGTTGGGCCGCCCAGGTGCGCCCGCGGCCGCCGAGCGTGGCCACCGCGTCGAAGGCGGCGCGCAGCCGCGGCACGTACGGCACCAGCGCGGGTACGGACTGCGCGGCCGTCTCCAGCCGCCGGACCATCGCCGCCGCCAGCCGCTCGGTCTGCGGGCCGCCGAGCTTGACCGTCGGCAGGGTGTCGGCGAGCGCCGTGTGCACCTCGGCGGTCACCCGGCCAAGCTCATGGGCCTCGCCCTGGAAGGAGCGGTCGGCGGCCAGTGCCTCCAGCGCGAGTACCCAGCCGTCGCGGGAGCCCGGGAGGAACGGCTGGAGAACGCCGAGGGTGAAAGGTTCCGGCGTGCTCGTCCCGTACCAGGCGACCGGTGCGGGGACGCGTCCGCAGCCGGCCCGGGCGAGGGCGAGCGGCAGTTCGAGATCGGGATTGGGCCCCGGGTGGATACGGCGGAAGAGCTTGAGGATGTACGCGTCGCCGTAGACGAGCGAGGAGTTGGACTGTTCGGCGTCCAGCGGCCGTGCGGGCAGCCGGGCCGGCAGAGCGGGCGCGCCGTCGAACCGCTCGAAGCGCAGCGGCCCGAGCAGGCCCGGTGTGCGCAGCCGTTCCAGCAGGAGCGCGGCGAGCCGCGGGTCGCGGGTCCCCTCGTACACGGTCCGCCCGGCGAGCGGTCCGTCGGTGAGATGGCCGATCAACGCGGGTGCCATCGGCGGCGGCAGGGTCTCGCGCACGCCGATGAGCAGTTGGTAGCAGTCGGCGGACGACCGCACGGGCACGTCCCGCTGCGTGACCCGCACGAGCAGGTGCAGCAGCCCGGGGCCGGGCCCGTTCAGGGGCAGCAGCTCCGTCGCGGAGACGAGTGAGAAGCCTCCGACCTCGTACCCCTTGCCCGCGAACCAGCGCTGTTCGGGCAGCCATTGGCGCAGCAGTGGGGCGAGCGAGGGAAGCAGACCGAGCGGAGTCCGGGTGGATGCAGCCTCCGACATGGGCATCGCGTCCTTTCCCCGGGTACACCACGAATGCGCAAAGTGTCCCGGATTGCAGCTGTGGCTGTCCGGCGGCGCGCGGGGATGAGGGGGGAGTGCCCGAAGCGGGGCGGTGGAAACCGCCCCGCCGGAGTAGGGGGCGCCTTTCGGACCGGTTCTGTCCCCCTCGCGGACACGTCAGGCTGTGGCGGCTGCGCTCTTCGCGTCCTTGCGGAGGCGGAACCAGTAGAAGCCGTGGCCTGCCAGGGTCAGCAGATACGGCCACTGGCCGATGGGCGGGAACCGCACCCCGCCGATGAGTTCCACCGGATGGCGTCCACTGAAGGTCCGCAGATCGAGCTCCGTCGGCTGCGCGAACCGCGAGAAGTTGTGGACGCACAGGACCAGGTCGTCTCCCCCTTCTTCCTTGGAGGGCGCCTCCCTCAAGAAGGCGAGCACGGCCGGGTTCGAGGAGGGGAGTTCCGTATACGAACCGAGCCCGAAGGCCGGATTCTGCTTACGGATCTCGATCATCCGCCGGGTCCAGTGCAGGAGCGAGGAGGGCGACGACATCGACGCCTCGACGTTGGTGACCTGGTAGCCGTAGACCGGGTCCATGATGGTCGGCAGGTAGAGCCGTCCCGGGTCGCAGGACGAGAAGCCCGCGTTGCGGTCCGGGGTCCACTGCATCGGGGTGCGCACGGCGTCCCGGTCGCCGAGCCAGATGTTGTCGCCCATCCCGATCTCGTCCCCGTAGTAGAGGATCGGTGAGCCGGGCAGCGACAGCAGCAGCGCGGTGAACAGCTCGATCTGGTTGCGGTCGTTGTCGAGCAGGGGCGCGAGCCGCCGGCGGATGCCGATGTTGGCCCGCATCCGCGGGTCCTTGGCGTACTCGGCGTACATGTAGTCGCGTTCTTCGTCCGTGACCATCTCGAGCGTGAGCTCGTCGTGGTTGCGCAGGAAGATGCCCCACTGGCAGTTCTTCGGGATGGCCGGCGTCTTGGCGAGGATTTCCGATACCGGGTAGCGGGACTCGCGCCGTACCGCCATGAAGATCCGCGGCATCACGGGGAAGTGGAACGCCATGTGGCACTCGTCGCCGCCGGCCGTGTAGTCGCCGAAGTAGTCGACGACGTCCTCCGGCCACTGGTTGGCCTCCGCCAGCAGCACCGTGTCCGGGTAGTGCGCGTCGATCTCCTTGCGCACCCGCTTGAGGAAGGAGTGGGTGCGCGGCAGGTTCTCGCAGTTGGTGCCCTCCTCCTGGTAGAGGTAGGGCACCGCGTCCAGCCGGAACCCGTCGATGCCGAGGTCGAGCCAGAACCGCAGCGCGGAGATGATCTCCTCCTGCACGGCCGGGTTCTCGTAGTTGAGGTCCGGCTGGTGGGAGAAGAAGCGGTGCCAGTAGTACTGCTTGCGCACCGGGTCGAAGGTCCAGTTCGACGACTCGGTGTCGACGAAGATGATCCGCGCGTCCTGGTACTGCTTGTCGTCGTCGGCCCAGACGTAGTAGTCGCCGTACGGGCCGTCCGGGTCGCTGCGCGACTGGAGGAACCACGGATGCTGGTCGCTGGTGTGGTTCATGACGAAGTCGATGATGACGCGCATGCCGCGCTGGTGGGCCGCGTCGACGAACTCCACGAAGTCGGCCAGGTCACCGAATTCGGGGAGCACGGAAGTGTAGTCGGCGACGTCGTAACCGCCGTCCCGCAAGGGGGACTTGAAGAACGGCGGCAGCCACAGGCAGTCCACGCCCAGCCACTGCAGATAGTCCAGTTTGGCGGTGATGCCCTTGAGGTCTCCGACGCCGTCGCCGTTGCTGTCCTGGAAGGAGCGGACCAGGACCTCGTAGAAGACGGCCCGCTTGAACCAGTCGGGGTCGCGGTCGCGTGCGGGGGTGTCCTCGAACGTGTCGTGGACGGGCTCATTCACGATCATGATGTGGGTGACCCTCCGGTCTGCTGGGACGGTCGCAGGGTGAGGACGTGCGCGGGCGCGGTACCCGGCTCGAGGCGCACATAGTTCGCCCTGCCCCAGTGATAGGTCTCGCCGGTGAGCTCGTCGCGCACCGGTACGGTCTCGTCCCCTTCGAGACCGAGTTGCGGCATGTCCAACGAGACCGTGGCCTCCTGGGTGTGGTGGGGGTCGAGGTTCGCCACGACCAGGACCACATCGGAACCGGACCGCTTCGAGTAGGCGATCATCCGGTCGTTGTCGATGTGGTGGAAGTGGATGTCACGCAGCTGCTGGAGCGCCGGGTGGCGGCGCCTGATCCGGTTGAGCGTGGTGATGAGCGGTGTGATCGTGCGGCCCTCACGCTCGGCCGTCTCCCAGTCCCGCGGGCGCAGTTGGTACTTCTCCGAATGCCGGTACTCCTCGCTGCCGACCTTGAGCGGGACGTTCTCGCAGAGCTCGTAGCCCGCGTACAGGCCCCAGGACGGCGACATCGTCGCGGCCAGCACGGCCCGCACCTCGTAGGCGGGCCGGCCGCCCTCCTGAAGGTAGGCGTGCAGGATGTCGGGGGTGTTCACGAAGAAGTTCGGCCGCATGAAGGCGGCCGATTCACCGGCCAGTTCGGTGACGTACTCGGTGAGCTCGTGCTTGGTGTTGCGCCAGGTGAAGTACGTGTACGACTGCTGGAAGCCGATCGCTCCCAGGGTGCGCATCATCGCCGGCCTGGTGAACGCCTCGGCCAGGAAGATGACGTCCGGGTCCTTGCCGTTGATCTCCCCGATCACCTTCTCCCAGAAGACGACCGGCTTGGTGTGCGGGTTGTCGACACGGAAGATCCGCACCCCGTGGTCCATCCAGAAGCGCAGTACCCGGACCGTCTCTCGGACCAGGCCCTTCATGTCCGTGTCGAACGCGATGGGGTAGATGTCCTGGTACTTCTTCGGCGGGTTCTCCGCGTACGCGATGGAGCCGTCGGCCCGGTGGTGGAACCACTCGGGATGCTCCTTGACCCAGGGGTGGTCGGGGGAGCACTGGAGGGCGAAGTCGAGTGCGACCTCCATGCGAAGGGAACGGGCGGCCGTCACGAAGTGGTCGAAGTCGGCGAGCGTGCCGAGCTCCGGGTGGATCGCGTCGTGCCCGCCGAACGCGGAGCCGATCGCCCACGGCACGCCGACGTCGTGGGGGCCGGCGGTCAGTGAGTTGTCCGGGCCCTTGCGGTGGGTGGTCCCGATGGGGTGGATCGGCGGCAGGTACACCACGTCGAAGCCCATCGCGGCGACGGCGGGCAGTCGTTCGGCGGCGGTGCGGAAGGTGCCGGAGACGGGCGGCGCGCCCTCTTCGACGACCGCGCCCTCCGAACGCGGGAACAGTTCGTACCAGGAGCCGTAGAGCGCCCGCCGGCGTTCCACCTGGAGCGGCAGCGGCGGTGAGGAGCTGACCAGCTCACGCAGCGGATGGCGGGAGAGGGCGGCCTCCGCGTCGGGCGCGAACGCGGCGGCGAGCCGGGCCGCCGCGGGCCTGGCCGTGTCGCGCAGCGCGTCGGCGACGGCGAGCACGGCCTCCCTGCCGTCCTTCTTCGGGACGCCGGCCGCGGCCCGTTCGTACAGTTCCGCTCCTTCGGCCAGGACCAGTTCGGTGTCGATCCCGGCAGGGATCTTGATGCCGGCGTGGTGGCGCCATGTGGCGACGGGATCGCTCCAGGCCTCGACGGTGTACGTCCAGTGGCCTTCCGTGGAAGGGGTGACCTCCGCTCCCCACCGGTCGGTGCCGGGGGCGAGTTCCCGCATGGGGGTGAAGGGACCGGAGCGGCCCTTCGGGTCGTGCAGCACGACGTTGGCGGCGACTGCGTCATGGCCCTCGCGGAAGACCGTGGCGGTGACCTGGAAGGTCTCACCCGCCACGGCCTTCGCGGGCCTTCTGCCGCAGTCGACGAGTGGGCGGACGTCCAGGACGGGGATGCGACCGATGAGCGAGTTCACAACATCACCTGAGGGCTGTGCGGGCAGGTCGGATCGAGCGGGATGTCTCGTTTGTGCGGGGTGGGTCTCATTTGACTGAGTTTTATTTGTATCTGTTGAAACGGTGACTGGCGGGCTGCGGGCATGTCCGCTCCTGTCCGCGTTCACTCGGGTGGACGGTAGGGAGGCCGTTCGAGGGTGCTCGCCTGCGTACCGGGTGAGCCTTCCCACGCCCTTCGGGTGGGCAATCCGGTGATGTGTTAACTACTAGGACGTACGGGGTCGCACAAGACACACGAAAAGAGACCGGCCCGTCATGTATGGGGAACCGGACTTTTCTGACGGCCGTTTACGCGCCGGATGCGCCAACGCGCCGGTGCGACACCCGTGCGCCGTGGTTACGGAGGGCGCGGACCGATACCGTCGGAAATGACGGAAAAGGACGCACCGTCCTGCGTCCGCTCGGATGTGTACCTCCCCTGCGAAGGTGAACTTGTGAAGGCCATTCGTCGATTCACCGTCCGCCCCGTCCTCCCCGAACCGCTCGGGCCGCTCAGCGATCTCGCACGCAATCTGCGCTGGTCCTGGCACACCGAGACCCGAGAGCTCTTCCGGACCGTCGATCCCGAGGGGTGGCGGGCCGTCGGCGGCGATCCCGTGCGGCTCCTCGGGAACGTGTCCGCCACCCGTATGGCCGAACTGGCCAAAGACCGGCGCTTCCTGCGCAGACTCGCCGCCGCGGCCGACGACCTGGACGACTATCTGCACGGTCGCAGGTGGTACCAGTCCAACGGCGGCGACGGCGGTCCCGACACCCCCGCGTTCCCCGCCGCCATCGCCTACTTCTCGCCCGAGTTCGGCGTCACCGCCGCCCTGCCGCAGTACTCCGGCGGCCTCGGAATCCTCGCCGGCGACCACCTCAAGGCGGCCAGCGACCTCGGTGTACCGCTGATCGGGGTCGGCCTGCTCTACCGGCACGGCTACTTCCGCCAGTCCCTGTCCCGCGATGGCTGGCAGCAGGAGCACTACCCGGTTCTCGACCCGAACGAGCTGCCGGTGAGCCTGCTGCGCGAGGTGGACGGCACCCCGGCCAGGGTGTCCCTCGCCCTCCCCGGCGGCCGGTCGTTGCACGCGCACATCTGGGTCGCACAGGTCGGCCGGGTACCGCTGCTGATGCTCGACTCCGACATCGAGGAGAACGGGCCGGGCGCCCGCGACGTCACCGACCGGCTGTACGGCGGCGGCAGCGAGCACCGGCTGCTCCAGGAGATGCTGCTGGGCATCGGCGGAGTGCGGGCGGTCCGCGCCTACTGCCGGCTCACCGACCGTCCAGCGCCCGAGGTGTTCCACACCAACGAGGGTCACGCCGGCTTCCTCGGCCTCGAACGCATCCGCGAACTGGGCGAGCCGCCCGAGCACGGCGGCAGCGGACTCGGTTTCGACGCGGCGCTGGAGGCCGTGCGGGCAGGGACCGTGTTCACCACCCACACCCCCGTGCCGGCCGGCATCGACCGTTTCGATCGCGAACTCGTCGCACGCCACTTCTCCGAGGGCGCGGAACTGCCCGGCGTGCCCGTCGACAAGGTCCTTCAGCTCGGCATGGAGACCTATCCGGGCGGCGAGCCCGGCGTCTTCAACATGGCCGTGATGGGACTGCGGCTCGCCCAGCGCGCCAACGGCGTCTCCGAACTGCACGGCGCGGTGAGCCGCAGCATGTTCGCCGGACTGTGGCCGGGATTCGACGCCGCGGAGGTGCCCATCACCTCCATCACCAACGGTGTGCACGCCCCGACCTGGGTGGCGCCGGAGGTGTTCCGCCTCGGCGCCCGGCAGATCGGCACCAGCCGTGCGGAGGACGCCCTCTCCGTGGGCGGCTCCGGGCGCTGGGACTCCGTCGGGAACATCCCTGACGCCGACATCTGGGAGCTGCGCAGGTCGCTGCGCGAACAGCTGGTCATGGAGGTGCGGGAGCGGCTGCGCGCCTCCTGGCGCCAGCGCGGCGCGGGCGCGGCCGAACTCGGCTGGATCGACGGGGTGCTGGACCCGGACGTGCTCACCATCGGCTTCGCCCGCCGGGTGCCCTCCTACAAGCGGCTCACCCTGATGCTCCGCGACCGGGAGAGGCTGACGGAGCTGCTGATGCACCCCACCCAGCCGATCCAGATCGTGGTCGCCGGCAAGGCCCATCCGGCGGACGACGGCGGCAAGCGGCTGGTGCGGGAGCTGGTGCGCTTCGCGGACGACCCGCGGGTGCGCCACCGCATCGTCTTCCTGCCCGACTACGGCATGGCGATGGCGAAGAAGCTCTACCCGGGCTGCGACGTCTGGCTCAACAACCCGCTGCGGCCCCTGGAGGCGTGCGGCACCAGCGGTATGAAGGCGGCGCTCAACGGAGCCCTCAACCTCTCCGTCCTCGACGGCTGGTGGGACGAGTGGTTCGAGCCGGACTTCGGCTGGGCGATCCCCACCGCCGACGGCGCGTCCACCGACGAGGACCGCCGCGACGAACTCGAGGCCGCGGCGCTGTACTCGCTGATCGAGGAGCGGGTCGCCCCGCGGTTCTACGACCGGGGCACCGGCGGGCTGCCCGACCGCTGGATCGAGATGGTCCGCCGCACCCTGACCACCCTCGGCCCGAAGGTGCTCGCGGGCCGCATGGTGCGCGAGTACGTGGAGCGGCTGTACGCACCGGCGGCGCGGGCGCACCGCGCCCTGGACGCCACCAGCGCACAGGATCTCGCGGCCTGGAAGGCCAGGGTGCGCTCGGCCTGGCGTCAGGTGGCCGTCGACCATGTGGAGGCCGTCGACCAGGACGCGGCCGCGGGCCAGGTGGCGTCGGCGGGTCTCGGCTCGACCCTCACCATCCGCGTCCAGGCGGCGCTCGGCGAACTCCAGCCGGACGACGTCGAGGTGCAGGTGGTCGCCGGCCGCGTCGACTCCGACGACGCCATCCGCGACGCCCAGACCTTCCCGCTGAAGCCGGCGAGCGGCCCGGACCTCGAGGGGCGCTGGGTGTACGAAGGGCCCCTCGCGCTGGACCGGACGGGCCCGTTCGGCTACACGGTCCGCATCCTGCCGGCGCACCGCCTGCTGCCGTCGGGTTCGGACGTCGGGCTCGTCGCCGTGCCGACGGAGACGGCGGGGGAGGACGCGGGCGTGCTGATGCGCTGATGTGCTGATTCGCGACGAGGCCGAGAGGCTGGGGATCTGGTACGGCCGCTCCCGTAGGGGGCGGCCGTACGCCGTTGTTCCGGTACGCGGCAGGAATCCCTTTGTGAAGGACTCGTGACGTCGCATCAAAGCCCATGTGACCAACCTGTGTTCGTGATCGATGGCTCCATGTCGGACATGTGATCTTGTGATGATCGACGTGGGCATGCCATAGTCCCGTTCCGCTTCCGTGGATCGTGGGGGCAGGGAACCGGGCGGCGAAGCGCCCGCGGGGCGGGGAGGCCCCGCGGAAACGTTTCGCCACGTTCGGACACGGTCTGCCGGAGCACTCGGGGCTTCCCCGGCCATGGGCCTGGGAGCGCCCCGACGACCGGTCAACCGAAAGGCCGTCGCCGCTCCTCGCGGAGTACGGCGCGGGGTGGGGGAAACATGCCGTACATCGGCACACGAACGACCCGTGGTGTGACGGCGCTGGCGCTCGCCTGCGCCGTCACCCTGCTCGGGCAGGGGGCGGCACCGCTGACCCAGGCGGTCGCGGCCACCGGCTGCGCCGGGGCGCAGCACGACTTCAACGGTGACGGGATCCGCGACGTCGCGATCGCCGACCCGGAGGCCACGGTCGCGGGTCAGGAGCGCGCCGGGCAGATCCACATCGTCTACGGCGGCGGCAAGGGCACGGTCGCGCTCTCGCAGGCGTCACCGAACGTCTCGGACGCGGCGGAGGCCGGTGACCAGTTCGGCTTCTCCTACGCCGTCTACGACGCCAACTCCGACGGATGCAGCGACATCGCCGTCGGTATCCCCTTCGAGGACATCAACCTGACCGACCGCACCGTCAAGGACGCGGGCCTGGTCCACCTGATCTACGGCTCACCGGCCGGCATGGCAGGGAACGGGCTAGGCACCATCGGCTTCCGCCAGGGCAGCGACGGCAAACTCGCCGGAGGCTACGAGGCCGAGGACTGGGTCGGATACGCCGTCGCCGCCGGCAGGTCGGCCACCAACATCCCCTTCCTCGTGATCGGAGCGCCCGGCGAGGACGGCGCCGAGGGCACGGACATGGGGATGTTCCACTACGTCTACGGCACCGCCTACAACGTCGCGCACGTGGCCCAGGACAGCACCGGCGTCTGGGAGGACCCCGAGCCCAACGACCGCTTCGGCGCGTCGATCGCCGCCACCGACCGCCACTTCGTCGTCGGCGCACCCGGCGAGTCCATCGCCACCACCTCCGCGAACGTCGAGTTCGCGGGCGCCGTGACCGCCTTCCGGCCCTCGATCAACACCAACGGCATCCCCGCCCCGCTGTTCGGCATGGGCCAGGGCCGCAGCGGCAGCGGTGACACCACCGCACAGGCCGGCGACCAGTACGGCACGTCCCTGGCGATGGCGCCCTACCGTCCGTCCGGCGCCACTTCGAACTCCGATTCACTCCTCGCGGTCGGCGTCCCCGGCGAGGACCTGGCGACCACCGTCGACGCCGGCGCCGTGCACACGTACCACCTCAAGGCGGACGGGACCGTACAGCCGATCACCTGGATCGACCAGAACCAGCCCGACACGGAGGGCGAGGCGGAGGCCGGCGACTTCTTCGGCCAGCGCCTCGCCGTCGTCAACACCGCCCCGACCGCCACCGGCACCGCGGCCACGATGCGCCTCGCCGTGGGTGTGCCCGGGGAGGAGTCCTCCGAGGCGTACCCGGAGGAGGGCGGCGTGCAGATCCTGCCGCTGCTCGGCGCGCCCGGCGCCGGCGACAGCTGGATCTCGCCCGGCAACGGCATCCCCGCCGCCCGCGCGCCCCGCATGCTCACGGGCATGGGCCTCGGCACGAGTCCCGGCTCGCTCTACGTGGGTGTCCCGTACGGTCCCGTCGCCGGCCGGGCCGTCCACGCCTTCCCCTGGAACACGCCGGGCGGCGGTGCCCCCACGGAGAGCTGGCGGCCCGGCCTGGGCGGTATCCCGGTCGACGGCGTCGCGTTCGGCGCGTTCCTGAGCTGACGGCAGGAGGCCGGTCCGCGCCGTGGCCGAGGGGCCACGGCGCCGGTGGGCCGTGCCGTGCCGGTGGGCCCGTGCGCCCCGGGCCGACGAGCTGTCTTGGTGGCGGAGTTCCCCACAGGTCTGCGTCCGGCGTGCCCCCGGGGACACGTATGCCCGTCCGCGGAAGCCGCCGGGCCCCACCGCGAACGGCTCCGCCCCCGGACCCACGGCCCCCTCGACACACGTGGGCGCCGCACGGCGCCGACGCCGAGAACCTCCGGCGCAAGCAGCCGGGCAGCAAAGGGGAGGAACCAACGCAGTGACCAGTCCTACGCGTCGGCCACGACGCACCACGCGACGACGGACGGCGCTCGCCGCCGGCGCGCTCGTCCTGACCGCCTCGGCCCTGGGCGCCGGGCCGGTGACGCCCGCCGCGGCCGTCGCCGCCGCCTGCTCCGGCGTGGAGTCGGACTTCAACGGCGACGGCATCCGGGACACGGCGATCGCCGACCCGGAGGCGACCGTCAACGGCAAGACCCGGGCGGGCCTCGTACACATCGTCTACGGCGGCGGCAAGGGCACCTTGCAGCTGTCCCAGGAGACCACCGGAGTACCCGGCGGGGCCGAGAACGAGGACCAGTACGGGTTCGCCCTCGCGGTCTACGACGCCGACGCCGACGGGTGCAGCGACCTCGCCGTCGGTATCCCGTACGAAGACCTGGAGACCCCCGACGCGGGGCTCGTGCAGATCATCTACGGCTCGGCGACGGGTCTCCTCGGCGGCAGGGCCGTCAGAGAACACAAGCAGGGTGCCACCCATTCGCTGGGCGGCGGCGACGAAGCCGGTGACTGGACCGGGTACGCCCTGGCCGCCGGCAAGGCCGCCGGCGGTTCCTCGTACCTCCTGATCGGTGCTCCCGGTGAGGACATCGGCACGGTCCCGGACACCGGGGCGTTCTTCTACGTCTCCGCCGACGCCACCACCGCCCACGGCAACCACCAGGACACCGAGACGGCGGGAGCCGTGCCCGGAGTGGCCGAGACCGACGACCGGTTCGGCTCGACGCTCGTGGCCACACCCACCCACTTCGCCGTCGGGACCCCCGGCGAGGCGCTCGGCACCACCACCTTCGCGGGCGGTGTCGCCGTGTTCAGCCACAACCTGGTTTCCGGGTACCCCAAGCCGCTCGTCGGCCTCGGGCAGGACCAGGACGCGATCGCCGGCAACGAGGAGGTGGGCGACGGCTTCGGGACCGCCCTCGCGATGGTTCCGTACCGCCCCTCCGGGGCCACCTCCACCACCGAGTCGCTGCTCGCCGTGGGCGTGCCCGGCGAGGACCTCAAGAGCGTGGTCGACGCGGGCGCCGTCCAGATCTTCAGGATCACGGCGAGCGGCAGCTTCACCGAGACCCAGTGGATCGAGCAGGACACCGCCGACGTCGAGCAGGCGAGCGAAGCCGGCGACTTCTTCGGCCAGCGCCTAGCGGCCGTCAACACCGCGCCCAGCAGCACCAGTTCCGGCACCAACACCCGGCTCGCCATCGGCGTCCCCGGTGAGGAGTCGGCCGAGGAGCACCTGGAGAAGGGCGGCGTCCACATCGTCCCCATGGTCGGCGCGCCCGGAGCGTCCGACGCGTGGATCGACCCGGGCTCGGGCATCCCCGGTGCGCCTGCCTCCACACAGCTCGCCGGCCTGAGCCTGGCCGCGAGCCCCGGCGGGCTCTACGTCGGCATGCCCTACGGGCCGGCGGCCGACCACGGCGTGCACCTCTTCCCGTGGGGCACGGCCGGCGGCGGCGCCCCCACGAAGACCTTCAAGCCCGGCTGGGACGGAATTCCCGCCGGCGACACCGCATTCGGTGCGGCGGTCCGCTGATGAACGACAGGGAGAACGGACACGTGTCCAGACGTATACGACGCGGCCTCGTGCTGCGCGGCGCGATCGCCGCGGTGGCGGCCGGCGCCGTACTGACCGGCGGCTTCAACGCGCTGCCGGACGCCTCGGACGGCAGCGACGCCGCACCCGAGCAGGCCGCGGTCGGCACCGGCACGCCCGTGCAGACGGAGGCCGAGGCCCTCGCGGTCGCCAAGAAGAGCGGCAAGAAGATCGAGATCCTCGGCATGCGCACGGCACGCCGGGAGATCTACGCCGAGCCCAACGGCACCTTCACCGCCCGCGAGTACACCGACCCGGTCCGCACCTTCCAGGGCGGCTCATGGGTCGACATCGACAGGACCCTGGTGCGCGGCGCCGACGGCAGCGTGGCGCCGAAGGCGGCCGCGGTCGGCCTGTCGTTCTCCGACGGCACGGCGGGCAAACCCTTCGTCACCATGAAGCAGGCGGGCCGCGGACTGTCGCTGACCTGGCCGCACGGGAAGCTTCCCGCGCCGGTCCTCGACGGTGACACCGCCACCTACAAGGACGCCCTGCCCGGCGTCGACCTCGCGGTGCGCGCCGAGGCGGACGGCTTCGGCCACCTCCTCGTCGTCAAGACCCCGCAGGCCGCCGCCGATCCGCGCCTCGCCAGGCTCGACCTCGGCCTGAAGACCGACGGTCTCACGGTGAAGGAGGACGCCACCGGCGCCCTCAAGGCCGAGGACGCCGCCGTCGGCGGCACCGTCTTCGAGGCCGGCAAGCCGGTGATGTGGGACTCGGCCGCCGTCAAGGAGGCAGCCGCCAGGAAGCAGGGCCCGAAGGCGGTCTACAAGGCGGTCGCCGCCGCGTCCGCGGACGCGGCCCCGGCCCCGTCCGTCGCACCCGAGGCCGCGCTCGCCGGCCCCGGCGGCGGCGGGAAGACCTCACCGCTCGGCCTCGAGGTCGGCAAGGGCAAGCTGTCCCTGGTGCCCGACCAGAAGCTGCTCAAGGGCAAGGACACCGTCTTCCCGGTCGTCATCGACCCGATCCAGCGCACCACTTCACGCACCGCGTGGACCGGCGTGATGTCGGGCATGCCGAGCGAGCAGGACTGGAAGTACTCCGGCAGCGCCGGTGTGGGCAAGTGCCCCACCGACTACAGCCCGGTGTCCTGCAACGGGGTGGGTGTGCGGCGGCTGCTGTTCACCATGCCGATGTCGTTCTACAAGGGCAAGCAGATCCTCGGCGCCACGTTCTCCGCCCGCGTCGAGCACATCTACAGCGCCTCGCCGACCGCGGAGCCGATCCGGCTCTACCGCATCGGCGGCAAGAACTACAGCATCACGTCGTCCTCCAGCTGGTCCAACACCTCTGACGACTGGCTGGACCACATCGGCACGGTCGACAAGGCCATCTCGCCGACCAGCTGCTCGAGCCAGGCCAACCTGCACTTCGAGGCCGGCCCCACCGGTGAGCTGACCAGCGAGGTGAAGACCGCCGCGGCCGAGGGCTGGTCCTCGATGACGCTCGGTCTGCGAGCCGCCGACGAGACCCGGCTGCCCGAGTGGAAGCGGATCTGCGGCAACGCGTACCTCTCCATCAGCTACAACAACCTGCCGCGGAAGATCACCACGCTGTCGCAGGACCCCGGCGGTGTCTGCACCTCCGGCGCGGGCCGTCCTTACGCCGAGAAGCCCCCGCAACTCCAGGCCATCGCCAGCGACCCCGACCACACGAGCGGCAGCACCGACAAGGTGAAGGTCGAGTTCAAGGTCGACTGGACCGACCCGGTCACCAACGTGGCCAAGAGCTACACGTACCTCACGCCCTCCTGGCTGGCACCGACCTCCGGCACCAAGTTCACGCACACCGTGCGGTCGGAGATTCCGCAGAACACCGTCATCTACTGGAGCGCACGCGCCACCGACGGCGACGGATACGGTCCGTGGAGCTACGACGGGGACACGGTGCGCTGCGAGTTCATCTACGACGCCTCGCTGCCGGGCAAGCCGAACGTGCTGTCCAAGCAGTACCCGTCCGACAGCGTCTACCACGACGGCGTCGGCACCTACGGCTCGTTCACCTTCTCGCCCAACCCGAACGACAGCGTCCCGGACACCGATGTCGTCAAGTACCGCTACGCGTTCGACAGCACGGCCACGCCGACGACCACGATCAACGCCACCTCGGCCGGCGGCCCCGCGACGGTGAGCTGGATGCCGACCCGTGCCGGACGCCACTGGGTCGACGTCATCGCCGTCGACAAGGCGGAGAACCCGAGCACCAAGGCGCACTACGAGTTCCTCGTCACCGAGGGCACGCCCGTCGCCGCCCAGTGGAACCTCGCCGACGCGCCGACCAGTACAGAGGCGCACGACGAGACCGGAGCCTTCTCGGCGACCACCGGCACCGGTGTCACCTTCGGAGTGGAGGGCCCCGGCGGCAAGGCCGACGCCGCCGCCCGCTTCGACGGCACCTCCGCCGCGTACGCCGACGTCAACGAGACGGTCCTCGACTCCTCGAAGAGCTTCAGCGTCAGCGCCTGGGTCCGCCCGAAGGGCACGCCCACCCGTGACATGGCCGTCGTCAGCCAGGACGGCACCGGCGAACCGGGCTTCACGCTCGGCTACGACCAGACGGCCGGCACCTGGGCGTTCTCCGTCCCGGTGACCGACGTGGACACGCTCGGCGAGTGGAAGGCCGTCGCCACGGGCGTCAGCGTCGTCCCCGACCAGTGGGTCCTGCTGACCGGCGTCTACGACGCCACCAAGTCCGAACTGCGGCTCTACGTCAACAAGGACTCGAAGGGCACCGCCTCCCGCCGCTCGGTGTGGCGCTCCTACGGCCCGCTGCAGCTCGGCCGCACCACGGCCAAGAGCGGCTACCGGGACAACTTCGACGGTGACCTCGCCGAGGTACGCGTCTTCGACCGCGTCCTGCCCGCCGCGCAGGTGGCGGAGATGATGACGGTCAAGCCCGAGCGGAAGAACTACTGGCAGCTCGACGCGGCGACCTCGGGCTCGTCCCCGGACACGGGGGCGGGGCAGGCGCTGACGCTGGCGGGCAACGCCCACATCCACCTGGCGCCCACCGACCCCTTCTCGGCGGACCCCTTCCCGATGGTCGGCAACGGGCACATGGTCCTGGACGGTGCCGGGGACTATGCGACGACGGCGACCGCCCCGGTCACCGGTGCCGCGAGCTTCACGGTCACGGCGCGCGCCCAGCTCACCACGCTCGACCCGGAGAAGGCCCAGACCGTGCTCTCGCTGCCCGGCGCGGCGGCCAACCGTCTCGCCGTCCGCTACCGGCCCGGTCCGGACGCTGAGACACCGTCCATGTGGGAGCTCGCGGTCGCCGAATCCGACTCGGCCACCGCGACGGTGAAGTCGTTCACCGACGACCAGGAACTGCCCGACACCGATCCGGCGGGTCAGCACCTCGCGGTCGTCTATGACGCGTTCGCCAACGAGATCCGGCTGTACGTGAACGGCATGCTCGCCGACATCGCGCACGGCACCGACGACACCCTGTGGGCCGCCACCGGCGCCCTCCAGGTGGGCCGTTCGGCACTCGGCGGCGGCAGCGAGCACTTCGCGGGCGCGATCGACGAGGTCCGTGTCTACAGCGGAGCCGCGGACAAGAGCGCCATCCAGCAGATGTCCAACCCGATGGCGCTGCCGGACATGTGATCCCGGTGGGCGGGGGTGCCGCACTGCCTGCACCCCCGCCCGTCGGCCGTCCCATCCCTTATCTACGTGTGGAGACACGAGATGCCATTTCGTGGCCGGTTGCTGAACCGGCGCATACCAGGGCGGTTGCTCGCAGCCACCGCTCTCGGGGTGACCATCGCCCTGACCGGCACCACGGTCGAGGCCGTGCCGCTCGAGGAACCGGGCCGCGGCCGGCCCGGCGTCCAGGACATCGACCCGCTCAAGGGCAGGGACGCCAAGGCGAAGCCCCGGCCGGGAAACCCGGCGAAGAAGGCCGCCGTCACCCGCCTCGACAAGGCCACGTGGCCGAAGGGCGGCAGCGGCGAGGTCGCCGTGACCGCGAGCGGCGCGCAGGCTGTCACGGTCGGCGGGCTGCCGGTGGCGGTCGCCGCCGTGCAGCCGAAGGCGAAGACGGGGCGCGCGGCGGCCTCGGGCGTGACGTCCGGGCCCGGCCGGGTCAAGGTCGACGTCCTGCCGGCGAAGCGGGCCGCCGACCTCGGAGCCGGTGCGGTACTGCGGGTCCAGCGCGCGGACGACGCCACGACCGGCGCCAAGGTCCGCCTGTCCGTGGACTACTCGGCGTTCGACGAGGCGTACGGAGGCTCCTACGGAGCCCGGCTGCGCCTCGTGCAGCTTCCCGCCTGCGCCGCGGTCGCCGAACCGGGCAGCAAGGCGTGCCCCGAGCTCGCCACGCCGCTGCCCACGGTGAACGACCCGGTGCGCAACACCGCCTCGGCGGAGATCACGGCCCCGGCCGCCGAGCCGGCCGGCACCTCCACGATGGCGGTGCAGGGCGCGTCCCTCGTGGCACTGGCCGCGGGGACCTCCTCCTCCCAGGGGACCTACGGAGCGACTTCCCTCTCGCCGTCGGCGAGCTGGAGCGTCGCGCGCTCCACCGGTGGCTTCTCCTGGTCCTACCCCATGCGCACGGTGCCGGTGGCCGGAGGGCTCGCACCGTCCGTGGGGCTCTCGTACCAGTCCCAGTCCACCGACGGGCGCACGTCCGCCACCAACAACCAGGGCTCCTGGATCGGTGAGGGCTTCAGCTACGAGTCCGGGTACATCGAGCGTCAGTACAAGCCGTGCACCGAGGACGGCCACGACGGCTCGGCCGAGCAGTGCTGGGCGTTCGACAACGCCACCATCATGCTCAACGGCAGCGCGTCCCAGATCATCAAGGACGACGCGACCGGCCAGTGGCGACTGTCGAACTCCGACGGCTCCAAGGTGGAGAAGCTGACCGGAGCCACCAACGGCGACAACGACGGTGAGCACTGGCGGATCACCACCCCGGACAGCAAGGAGTACTACTTCGGCCTGAACCGGCTTCCGGGCTGGGCGGCCGGCAACGAAGAGACATCGTCCGTGTGGACGCTGCCCGTCTTCGGCGACGACTCCGGGGAACCCTGCTACAACGCGACGTTCACCAGCGCCCACTGCAAGCAGGCCTGGCGCTGGAACCTCGACTACGTCAAGGACCCGCACGACAACGTCGTCTCCCACTACTACGCCAAGGAGGTCAACCACTACGCCCTGAACGGCAAGACCGACGTCAACGGCACGGCGTACGACCGCGGCGGGTACCTGAAGCGGATCGACTACGGTCAGCGCGACGGGCAGGCCTACGCGGCCAAGGCACCGGCGCGCGTCGTCTTCGACGTTACCGAGCGCTGTCTGCCGGACACCTCCTTCGACTGTGCCGAGAGCAAGCGGACATCGGCCAATGCCGCACGCTGGCCGGACGTGCCGATCGACCGGGAGTGCAAGGCGTCGGTCAAGTGCGGCTCCGACCAGGTCTCGCCGACGTTCTTCACCACGAAGCGGCTCAAGGCCGTCGTCACCCAGATGCGCAAGGACGCGACGGCCTACCAGGACGTCGACGCCTGGCTGTTCACGCACCTGTTCCTGGACAACGGTGACGACTCGAAGACGCTGTGGCTGTCCCAGATCGACCACGAGGGCCGGGTCGGAGCCGTGGCCAAGGTGCCCTCGCTGGAACTCTTCGGCGAGCAGCTGGACAACCGGGTCGACGCGATCGGCGACAACATCGCACCGTTCAAGCGCTACCGTCTGGCGACGGTGATCAGCGAGACCGGCGCCCAGCTGGACATCAACTTCGCCCCCGCCGAATGCACCGTGCCCACCCTGCCGCAGCCGGGCGGGTCGACCAAGCGCTGCTATCCCGTCAAGTGGGCGGCGCCCGGGCACATCGAGCCGATCGACGACTGGTTCCACAAGTACGTGGTGGCCGAGATCGTGGAGACGGACCGCACCGGCGGCGGCGACCGGATGGTCACCCGCTACGACTACAACGGCCCCGCGGGCTGGCGGCACTCGAAGGCGGACGGCATCACCCCCGAGAAGTTCCTCACCTGGGGTGAGTGGCAGGGGTACGGCAAGGTCACCGTCACCAGCGGCTCCGAGGACGTGCAGCGCAGCCGCGTCGACTACACCTATTTCCAGGGCCTCAACGGTGACAAGAAGGCCGGCGGCGGCACGGTCGCCGCCACGGTCACCGACTCCACCGGAACCGTTCACACGGACGACGAGGACTTCACCGGCTTCGAGCTCGAGACCCAGGCGTTCAGCGAGGGTGCGGTCGCCACCAAGGTGATCAAGAAGCCGTGGAAGCACCACAGCGCCATCCAGACCAAGAGCTGGGGCACCCTGCGGGCGACGGTCGTCAAGCCTTCCGTCACGCGGGGCTTCACCGCCCTCAAGGCCGGCGGCTGGCGCGAGTCGCGCTCCGAGAGCACGTACGACACGGCGACCGGCACGGGCCGTGTCACACAGGTGAACGACTTCGGCCGGGTCGTCCCGGAGGGGGCCACCCAGGCGGAGAAGGACGCCGCCGCGAAGGACGACACCTGTACCCGTACCTGGTACGCGGACAACACCGGCGCGGGTCAGAACTTCCTCGACCGCGTCAAGCGGGTGGAGGAGGTGTCCGTCGCCTGCTCGGTCACACCCGACCGTAAGACCCAGGTGCTCTCCGACGTCCGCAGCTACTACGACAACCTGGCCCACGGCGCTGCCCCGACGCGGGGACTCGAGACGTCCGCCGAGCGTCTGGCGTCGCACGACGGCACCACGGCGACCTACCAGGAGACCTTCAAGAACGGCTACGACACCTACGGACGCCCGACGTCCGCCACCACCCCCGGCTCGGGGCGCACCACGACCAGCTACACGATGGTCAACGGCCTGACGACGCAGATCAAGGCGACCAACAGCCTCGGCCACGCCACCCTGACGGACTACGAGCCGGCCTGGGGGCAGTCGAAGGGCCAGCAGGACCCCAACGGCAAGCGCACCGACATGACGTTCGACGGCCTCGGACGCATCTCGGGTGTCTGGTTGCAGGACCGTAAGAAGGCGGAGAACCAGACCCCCAACACCAAGTACAGCTATCTGGTCCGCAAGGACGCACCCCTGGCCGTCAAGACGGAGATCGTCGAGGAGGGCGGCTCGTACTCCACCGAGTACAGCCTCTACGACAGCCTTCTGAGGGCGCGCCAGCGCCAGGCGCAGGGGCCGAACGGCACACGCCTGGTGGCCGACACCTTCTACGACAGCCGCGGCAAGCTCAAGCTCGCCTACGACACCTACAACGCCGCCGGAGCGCCGTCCGACCAGCTGCTGATCGTGCGGAACGGCGAGGTCGAGTCGCAGACGCGCCAGGAATACGACGACATGGGGCGTCTGACCGCGACCGTCTTCGCGGTGTCCGGTGTCGAGCAGTGGCGTACGACCACCGTGCACGAAGGCGACCGCACCCACGTCGTCCCGCCGCAGGGCGGTGTGCCCACCACCTCGCTGACCGACGCGTCCGGCCAGGTGACGGAGGTGCGTCAGTACCAGAGCGGCAGCCCGCTGTCCTCCGGTCCCTCGTCGTACACCGCGACGAAGTACACCTACACGCCCTCGGGGCAGCTCGAGACGGTGACCGACGCCCAGCAGAACGTCTGGTCCTTCGACTACGACCAGCGCGGCCGCCAGGTGAAGAGCGTCGACCCCGACGCGGGAACCAAGATCACCGGATACGACGACGCGGACCGGGTCGTGTCCGTCACGCACGAGGGTCGCAACACCACCGTGACGACGGCCTACGACGGTCTCGGCAGGGTCCTGGCCACCTACGACGGTCCGGTCTCCGGGGGCAAGAAGCTCACGGAGAACCGCTACGACCGCGTCGGCGCGCTCGGCAAGCAGTACGCGTCGCTGCGGTACACCAGCGCCACCGAATACTTCGGGACGGCCGTCCAGGCATTCGACGATCAGTACCGGCCCTTGAAGACGGCGCACGTCGTGCCGGCCTCCGAGGGAGCCCTGGCGGGCACCTATCTGTTCACCAACACCTACAACAGGGACGGCACCGTCCAGACGGCGGGCCTTCCCGCGGCCGGCGGCCTCCAGGCCGAGGTGCTCACCTACGGGTACGACGAACTTCAGCGTCCCGTGACCATGCAGGGCCTGTCCACGTACATCACGGGCACCGTGTGGTCGCCGACCACCGATCTGCTGCAGCTGGAGCAGAACACCGGCGGCAAGAAGGTCTGGCAGACCTTCGACTACGAGCGCGGCACCAAGCGCGTCACCCGTGCCGTGGTCGACGTCGCGGGCTCGACCGGCGGACCGGTCAAGGAGACCGGGTACAGCTACGACAAGTCCGGCAACGTCCTCGCCATCTCCGACATCGGCGCGGGGGCGCCCACGCCCGACGTCCAGTGTTTCCAGTACGACCAGAACCGGCGTCTGTCGGAGGCGTGGACCCCTGCCGCGAACACCGAGGCGGCGACGGGTTCGGGCACGGTCGGCACGATCGCGCCCGTCGACGGGACCGCGCCCGCCGCGTGTTCCGCGGCGCCCGGCAGCCAGGCCCTCGGAGGCCCGGCCGCCTACTGGACGTCGTACCGGAGCGACGAGGTCGGCAACCGCACCCAGGACGTGTCGCACGACATCGGCCTGGACGCGACCAAGGACGTCACCCGGACCTTCACCTACGGTGAGGGGCCGGCCGGACCGCACGCGGTGACCAAGGTCGTCGAGCAGACTCCGACGGGGAACCGTCAGTCCTCGTACGGCTACGACGCCGCGGGCAACATGGAGACCCGGACCATCGGCGGCAACACCGAGACGCTCTCCTGGGACGTCGGCGGCAAGCTGTCCAAGGTCGCGCACCCCGACGACGTCACGACTCCGCAGAACGAGGCCTCGGAAACCACCTTCGTCTACGGCCCCAACGGTGACCGCCTCAAGCGCAAGGACGCGGACGGCACCACGGTCTACCTGCCGGGCATGGAGCTGCGCCTCAAGCCCGGGGCCACGAAGGCCGAAGCCACCCGCACCTACTCGCACGCGGGCCAGGACGTCGCCGTACGGACCGACGACAACATGGTCACCTTCCTGTCCGCCGACCACCACAACACCGGTGACCTCTCCGTCCACGCGACCACCGGCGCCGTGACGCAGAGGCGTTTCGACCCGTACGGCAACGCACGCGGTGCGGAGCCCGGTTCGTGGCCCACCGAGAAGGGCTTCGTCGGAGGCACGCTCGACAGGAGCACCGGGCTCACACATCTGGGCGCACGTGAATACGACGCGTCCCTGGGCAAGTTCATCTCCGTCGATCCGCTGATCGACTTCGGCAACGCGCAGCAGATGAACGGCTACGCGTACGCCAACAACTCTCCCGTCACGTTCTCCGACCCGACGGGTGCGATTCCCGCGGAGTGCTGGGAAGGGCTCATCACCTGCCGTATGGGCCCGAACGGCTGGGAGTTCGGCGACCCGAAGCCGAAGCCGTCCAAGGAGGAGCAGGAAGTCGCGGCGGCGGAGTCGAACCACCGCGTCGCCGAGTACGCCGTCTCGCAGGTGACCGAGAAGATCATCGAAGAGGTCAAGGACATCGTCGGGGTCAGCGCGCTGCAGGACTGCGCCTCGAACCCCGCGATCGGCACCTGCTTGAAGGCCGCCGCGGAAGTGGCGTCCCTCCTGGTCGGATCGGCGCTGAAGGTGCTGATCAAGGGCAAGAAGGTCTACAAGGCCCTCACGCTGATCGACGATCTCTACGACTCGATCAGCAATCTGCGCAAGGCGGAGAAGCGGGTCGACAACGCCAAGGACGCCCTGGAGAAGTCCAAGAAGGCGAAAGCCAAGGCGGACAAGAAGAAACGGGACAAGGACTCATGTGAGAACCACAGCTTCCTGCCCGCCGCGAAGGTGTTGATGGCCGACGGGTCGTCCAAACAGATCAAGGACGTCGTACTCGGTGACAAGGTCACCGTGACGGACCCCGGCACGGGCGACAACTCGGCCCGCGAAGTCGTCCGGACCATCGTCACGGAGGACGACAAGCACTTCGTGGAGCTGAAGGTCGCCACCCCCGACGGCGCCTCCCGGCTCACCACGACGGTCACCCACCCGTTCTGGGTGGCGTCGGAGCAGAAGTGGATCGAGGCGGGCGACCTGCGGCCCGGAATGGAGTTGCTCACCCCGGAGGGCGAGCGGATCCAGCTCACCGGACAGCACTTCTTCGACCAGCGCCAGCGCACGCACGACCTCACCATCGCCGGCGTCCACGCCTACTATGTGGCGGCCGGGACGACTCCCGTGCTCGTCCACAACTGCGACGACATCGCCCTGGGCAAGCAGGAGGTCGACGGCGACGACATGGCCCTGGACATCTTCGCCATGGAGCGCGGGGCCACCACCTACAAGGAGTGGGACGACAGCTCCTGGTGGTACGAGCACGTCAACAACTTCCTCAAGGACGGGAAGACCCGCATCCACGTCAACCTCGACGGCATCGACGACCCCGTGGCCTATGCCAAGCTGGGCAGTTCGCTCAAGCCGGCCCCGGAGATGCAGGGAGCGACGCGCTGGGAGATGTACCGGCTGAGCCAGTCCTCGGGTGCCTGGAACCGGGTCACCTGGTACCGCAACGGGAGAAAGGTGGCGAATCCCTTTGAATGACGGCCCGAACGCCGGGGGGCAGGTCCTCTGGTCGAGTCCGCTCAGGTTCCGCCTGTGGATCTACGGGGTGGGGCACTCGCAGCTCCTCATCCGTACCCCCGGGGGACAGGGACAGGACATGGAACCGATCGGTCTCCGCTTCGAAGCCGTGGAGCGGATGAACATCGGCCGGTCCTTCCGCGGCCTCAGCCTGGAGACGGCGGACGATACTGTAATGGCGGAGATCGCCGCCACGGGAGTTCTGAAGCCGCGTCCGAACCCGCTGCTGGCGCTCGTGCTGCGCAGTGAGGACTCGCTCAGCTGGGTCGTCTGCTCGAAGGTGGCCGTCGGGGTGTCCCGGTTCACGGACGACGAGCCCGGTTTCCGGCTCGATCCCGTGCATTTCGCCACCCGGGCCGTCCGGACGCAGTGACCTGAGCCGGCGTACGGCAGGAGAGGGCCGCCCCTGGTGCAACCGGGGGCGGCCTCCTCTTCGGAAGCGGCATCGACGTTGAAACGGTGGAACGGTGAAAGGGAGGAACGAGCATGCACCTGGCCTACTCGGCGGACGCCTGGTACGGCCCGCAGGGATACGAGTCCCGCGTGGACCTGACGGCCGTCTCCCGTAGAGACCTGCGGTGGTACTGCTTCCTCGGCGCCTGGCGGATCGAGCACGGAGGGATCGACATCAGCCCTCCCTGGGGCTGGACGCCGCTCTTCGACGCCTTCTACGGAGTCCGGGACGTCATGAAGTCCGCCCGGGACGGCGTGGCGTACGACTGGATCGACTTCACGGAGAACGACGAACGCATCCGCATCGTGCGCCGCGGTGACGACCTCGTGCTGTCACCCACCTACACGGACGAGGAGGTCGTGTGCCGCGTCGACGAGTTCGTCGACGCGGGGCGCGACTTCATCAGGCGCGAACTGGCCGTCGCCGTCGCGGACCACCCGGCGCTCGCGACGAACCCGACCGCCCGGCAACTGGCGGACGAGGTAGGACTCGTCCTCGGCTGACGTGCGGACGCCCCGGCGCCCGCACGGAGCAGCCTCACAGCTTTCGGCGGCGGGCCGCCCGCTCAGTGGTCCGGGAGCAGGGCCCAGAAGTGGTCGACGATCTCTTCGACGTAGCGCCGGCCGTCCTCGCCGGAGGCCGTGCTGCCGCCGGCGCGGCTGAGGGTCGCCGCCAGGAGGGTCTGGTAGTCCTGCTGCATGGTGCGCAGGGGGTCCTGGAGGTTGCGGCGATCGATGGCGACGAGCTTGGCGATGGCGCGGATGTGGGCCTGCCAGCGGGTGGAGACCGCCTCGGTGAGGAGACGGGCCAGTTCGTCCTCGAGGCCGGTGATGGCGATGAAGTCGCGCGGCGGAAGCCCGAGAACGCTGCCGAGAGCGGCCGACTGGCGCTTGTCGCCTGTCCACAGGCCGGTCTCTTCCATGCGGTGGTAGGCGTCGAGCGTCAGGCCCGTGGCACGTGCGACGTCCTCGACGGGAAGCCCGCGGGCGAGGCGGTGCTCGCGCAGGGTGCGGGCGTGACCCATGAGTTCACCGGGGGCGCACCACAAGGCGCCGGCCAGGGCCGTGAGTTCGTCGGCGGTGGGCAGGGCCGTGCCGCGTTCCCACGCCGCGACATGGTCGGGGGTGATGTGGGTCATGCCGTAGGAGGCGCGCATGCCATAGGCGACGTGGCCGTGCGCCATCCCGAGTTTCTCGCGCAGAGTGCGGGCGGCGCGCGCGTTGAAGGGGAGGGGTGGATGCACGGTGCGAGAGTAGGCAGTTACTCGCCGCTACTCCATGGTCGCTGTCGCCTGCATCCCGTTATGCGGGATAGGTCGTCAGGGATTTCGTAGGAAACCACATGAGTGATCGACGGTGTCAATTCCCGTTCGCTCACTGGCTGGTTGTGTACCGGGTCGGGCCACGTATGATCCGCTCGCGAGGTGCCGCATGTGTGTTCGCACAACAGTCGTGAACGCGCTTTCTCCGCGGTCCCGTCATCCCTCTCTCCCACCTGTAGGCCCAGGAGACGCCGCCATGCAGAACAGCGCGACCAGCCCGGCCGACGCGCCGCCCACCGGAACCGGCGGCCCGCTCGACCGGTTCTTTGGCATCACCGAACGTGGCTCGACATACGGCCGGGAGATACGCGGCGGGTTCGCCACGTTCTTCACCATGGCGTACATCCTCGTGCTCAACCCGATCATCCTGAGCAGTGCCAAGGACAAGTTCGGCGAGCAGCTGGACGCCGGGCAACTGGTCACCGTCACGGCCCTGGTGGCCGCGGTCATGACCGTGATCATGGGTGTCGGCGGCAACCTGCCGCTCGCCTTGGCCGCGGGCCTCGGCATCAACGCCGTCGTCGCCTTCCAGGTCGCCCCCCTGATGGGCTGGGACGACGCGATGGGCCTCATCGTGCTGGAAGGCCTGCTGATCTGCGTCCTCGTGGTGACCGGTCTGCGCGAGGCCGTCATGCACGCGATCCCGCAGCCCCTCAAACAAGCGATCAGCGTCGGTATCGGCCTGTTCATCGCGTTCATCGGCTTCGTGGACGCCGGCTTCGTCACCCGTATCCCGGACGCCGCGAACACCACCGTGCCCGTGCAGCTCGGCACCGGTGCGCTCACCGGCTGGCCCATGCTCGTCTTCTGCCTCGGCGTGCTCCTGACGATCGTGCTCCTCGCACGCAAGGTCAAGGGCGCCATTCTCATCAGCATCGTCCTGATGACGATCGTCGCCGTCGTCGTCAACGAGCTGGCGGACGTCAAGTCCTGGGGCCTGACCTCGCCCTCGCTGCCCGACAAGCCGTTCGCCGCCCCCGACTTCGCCCTGCTGGGCGAATTCGACCTCTTCGGCTCGTTCGGCCAGGTCAGCGTGCTGACCGTGGTCCTGCTCGTCTTCACGCTCGTCCTGTCCGACTTCTTCGACACGATGGGCACCGTGGTCGGTGTCACCGCCGAAGCCGGACTCCTCGACGAGCGGGGCCAGGTCCCCGGCCTGGGCCGCGTTCTTCTCATCGACGGTGCTGCCGCCGTCGCGGGCGGCGCCGCCTCCTCCTCGTCCGCCACCACGTACATCGAGTCCGCCGCGGGTGTCGGTGAAGGTGCGCGTACCGGTTTCGCCAACCTCGTCACCGGCGGTCTCTTCGCCCTCGCCCTCTTCCTCGCCCCCGTCCTGACGATCGTGCCCCTCCAGGCCGCGGCCCCGGCCCTCGTCGCCGTCGGCTTCCTGATGATGACCCAGGTCAGGCACATCGACTGGGACCGCTACGACGTCGCCGTCCCCGCCTTCCTGACCATCGTCGTCATGCCGTTCACCTACTCCATCACCAACGGCATCGGCGCCGGCTTCATCGCCTACGTGGTCATCAAGGCGTGCCTGGGCAAGGCCCGTGAGGTGCACTGGCTGCTGTGGGGTACCGCGGTGCTGTTCCTCGTCTACTTCGCAATCGACCCGCTGGAGCAGCTCCTCGGCATCAAGTAGCCGCCGGCGGCCCGGCCGACCGGCTGGGGCAAAAGCGCGTTCCATGACGGGCCAGGGCCGTCCCCGGCGTCACCGGGGGCGGTCCTCCTCGTTGTCGACGTCCGTCACGACCGTCTTCGACGTCAGGCGGTCGTCCTTGAAGCAGAGCCGGTACGCCGGCGTCGTCTCGTACTTCTTCGCGCGGTAGTACTCGCAGCGGCCCGCGTCCGCCGGCTCCGGCTGGACGCCCGACGGCGGGCCGTCCAGAGAGAGCCGGGGGAGGCGGGTAAGGACATCCGCGCGGGTGTCGCCCACGCGGATGCGGTCGTACTGGGCACGCTCCATCACGGTGCGGGAGTCGCTCCAGAAGCGGAAGCCGAGGATCAGCAGGGCCAGCGCCAGGCCGGCGGCGAACGGGACCGTGACGGCCTGGAGGAGGTTGCGGCGCACCCGGCGCCGGGCGTCGTGGAGTTCGCCGGCCGTGGTGGGGGCGGGCGGCACCGGGGCGGCGTCCGACGACAGCGGGAGCCGGGCGGTGACGGTGAAGCCGTCGGTGTCGGGGCCGTGGGTGAGGGTGCCGCCCGCGAGGCGGACGCGTTCGTCGAGACCGATGAGGCCCGTGCCGCCAGAAGCGGGCGACGGGGCGCCGTCGGGGGAGCCGCTCCCGGGCGACGGGGCACCCGTGGCCGGGCCGCTCGTGACCGTGACGGTGAGGGTGGACCCTGCGGACGCCAGGGACACCCGCACCGGTGCGCCCGGAGCGTGCTTGGCCGCGTTGGTCAGGGACTCCTGGACCACGCGGTGGACCGCCCGGGCAGTCATCGGCCGCAGGGCGGGGGCCTGCGCGGTGCCCTCGTCCAGGGTGACGTCGAGGCCCGCATCCCGGGCCCGTTCGGCGAGCGCGGCCACCGTCTCCCCGTTCGGCGAGGTCGGTGCCGGCGCCCCGTCCTCCCGGAGCACGCCGACGATGTCGCGCAGCCGGGCCGTGGCGTCGGCCGCCGCCTGACGCAGCTCGCGCGCCGCGAGCTGCTGCCGCTCGCCGAGGCTCGCGTCGACCTCCAGCGCGGCGGCCCGTACCGCGATGAGCGACAGGTCGTGGCCGAGTGAGTCGTGCATGTCCCCGGCGATACGGGAGCGTTCAAGCAGCCGTTCGCGGTCGGCGGCGGTCTCCCGCTCGCGTTCCATGTGCTCGGCCAGCCGCCAGCCTGTGGAGACCAGTTGGGCGTACTGGCGGACGTAGCGGCCGAACAGCCAGGGGACGACGACCACCAGCAGCAGGGTGATCAGCAGGGCGAACCAGGTCCAGAGGTCCTCCAGTGCCAGGGCGAGGACGAGCCCGCCGAGCGCGACGGAGCCGAAGGTGACCAGCGCCGTGCGGGCGGTCGCCGTGCGGCGGCCGGAGAGATACCCGAAGGCGGCCATGGCGGGTGCGTAGGAGGCGGTGAAGAGTTCCGGTGTCTGCCAGGCGCTGAGGGAGACGGCGACGACCAGGGACACCAGCGGCCACGACCGGCAGAGCAGGACCGCGAGGCCGAGAAGGGGGACGCCGGTGCCGACCCACCACCATGAGCCGCCGTCGTTCGGGTCGGAGCGCAGCAGGACGCAGAAGGCCAGCACCGCCCACAGCGCCAGGTCGGTGAGGACTTCACGGGCGTTCTCTCTGCGCATGCCCCCACCCTGTCAGGGACCCCGCGTTCGGGGCCCCCGACGAAAGTGGGGCGCCTGCCCTACTGCTGCTGCTTCGCCGCCATGAACGCCGCGAGGGTGTCGGTCACCCACTGCTCGGCGGCCTCCTTGCCGACGCCGAGCGACGCCAGCGGCCCGCTGCCGTCCTCCGCCTCCAGCAGGGCGAGCAGGATGTGCTCGGTGCCGATGTAGTTGTGCCCGAGGCGCAGTGCCTCACGGAAGGTCAGCTCCAGCACCTTGCGGGCACGCGCGTCGTACGGGGCGATCTCCGGGAGTTCGTCGGCGGCCGGCGGGAGTGCCGTCGTCGCCGAGGCGCGGATCCGTTCGGGGTCGGCGCCCTGGGCGGCGAGCGCCTTCACGGCGAGGCCGTCGGGCTCGGCGAGCAGGCCGAGGACGAGGTGCTCGGGGCCGACGAAGGCGTTGCCGGCGGCGAGCGCCTCGTTGGCGGCCGCCGCGACGACGTTCCTGGCGCGGGGGGTGAAGCGGGCGAAGCCCTGACTCGGATCGAGGTCGAGCGGCTGGTCGGACTGCTTGGTCACGAAACGCTTCTGGGCAGCCTGCTTGGTGACGCCCATGGAGGTGCCGATCTCGGTCCATGAGGCGCCGGAGCGGCGGGCCTGGTCGACGAAGTGGCCGATGAGGTGGTCGGCGATGTCGCCGAGGTGACCGGCGGCGAGTACCGCGTCCGACAGCTGGTCGAGCGGCTGGGAGTGGACCTTCTTGATCGCCTCGATCAGATCGTCGAGGCGCACGGGATGCGTGAGACGCACAGGATCGGTCATGCGACAACCTTAGGTTGACGCGACGCTGTCGTCAACTCGAAGTTGACGATCAGGGTGTGTCGGCCACCAGCCCGGCCTCGTACGCCAGAATCGCCAACTGCACCCGGTTCCTCAGCTCCAGCCTGCCGAGGACGGCGCTGACATGTGCCTTGACCGTGCCCTCCACCACGTACAGCCGCGCCGCGATCTCCGCGTTGGACAGGCCGGCCCCGACCAGCGCCACGACCTCCCGCTCCCGGGCGGTCAGCGGCTCCAGTGCCGTCCGGGCCTCCGCCGCCCGCGACATCCGTCCCGCGCCGAGCCGGTCGAGCACACGTCGCGCGATCTCGGGGGACAGGCAGGCGGCGCCCTGGGCCGCCGCCCGCACGCCCGCGATCAGCTCTCTGGGGTCCCCGGACTTCAGCAGGAACCCGCTCACCCCGGCGCCCAGGGCACGCTCGATGTACTCGTCCTCCGAGAAGGTGGTGAGCATGACCACCGCCGTGCCGGGCGTCACGCGCCGCAGCTCCTCCGCGGCGGCGAGCCCGTCGAGCCGTGGCATCCGGATGTCGAGCAGGGCGACGTCCGGCCTGTGCCCCAGGGCGAGTTCGACGGCCTGGCGCCCGTCACCCGCCTCCGCGACCACCTCGACGTCCGGATCGGCGGCCAGGATCGCCCGCACCCCGGCGCGCATCATGGTCTCGTCGTCGGCGAGCAGGACCCGTACGGGAGCGGCGCTGGTGCCGGTCGGGCCGGCGGAGGTGGTCATGCCGTCAGCCTAGACATCCGGCTGGCCCCGGCGGACCGACTCCCGGCCGGCGCCCCGGCGGACGGGCGCAGTGGACCGGCA
>NZ_JBSGZJ010000038.1:0-29994 GCF_053610925.1 Streptomyces sp. NPDC054847
CCCTTGGACCGGGCGACTAGGGCCTATCCACGAATGAGGTTCCGCAGGACGTACTGCATGATGCCGCCGTTGCGGTAGTAGTCCGCCTCACCCGGGGTGTCGATGCGGACGACCGCGTCGAACTCCACGCCCGAGTCGGTGGTCACCTTGACCGTGCGCGGCGTGGTGCCGTCGTTCAGCGCGGTGACGCCGGAGATGGAGAAGGTCTCCTCACCGGTCAGGCCGAGGGAGTCGGCGGAGCCGCCCTCCGGGAACTGCAGCGGCAGGACGCCCATGCCGATGAGGTTCGAGCGGTGGATGCGCTCGTACGACTCGGCGATGACGGCCTTGACGCCGAGCAGCGCGGTGCCCTTGGCGGCCCAGTCGCGGGACGAACCTGAGCCGTACTCCTTGCCGGCAAGGATCACCAGCGGGGTGCCGGCGGCCTGGTAGTTCTGCGAGGCGTCGTAGATGAACGACACCGGACCGCCGTCCTGGGTGAAGTCGCGGGTGTAGCCGCCCTCGGTGCCCGGCGCGATCTGGTTGCGCAGACGGATGTTGGCGAAGGTGCCGCGGATCATGACCTCGTGGTTGCCGCGGCGCGAGCCGTAGCTGTTGAAGTCACGGCGCTCGACACCGTGCTCCGTGAGGTACTTGCCGGCCGGGGTGTCGGCCTTGATGGCACCGGCCGGGGAGATGTGGTCGGTGGTGACCGAGTCGCCCAGCTTCGCCAGCACACGGGCGCCGGAGATGTCGGCGACCGGGGTCGTCTCCATCGTCATGCCCTCGAAGTACGGGGGCTTGCGCACGTAGGTGGACTGCGGGTCCCACTCGAAGGTGTTGCCGGTCGGGATCGACAGGGCCTGCCACTGGGCGTCGCCCGCGAAGACGTCGGCGTAGGACTTGTTGAACATGTCCTCGCCGATGGCGTTGGCGACGACGTCGTTGACCTCGGCCTCGGTCGGCCAGATGTCCTTCAGGTAGACCGGCTTGCCGTCCTGGTCGATGCCCAGGGCGTCCTTGGTGATGTCCACCTTCATGGAGCCGGCGAGGGCGTACGCGACGACCAGCGGCGGGGACGCCAGGTAGTTCATCTTGACGTCGGGGTTGATCCGGCCCTCGAAGTTGCGGTTGCCGGAGAGCACCGACGTGACGGCCAGGTCGTGGTCGTTGACGGCCTTGGAGACCTCGTCCGGCAGCGGGCCGGAGTTGCCGATGCAGGTGGTGCAGCCGTAACCGACCAGGTTGAAGCCGACCTTGTCGAGGTAGGGGGTCAGGCCCGCCTTGTCGAAGTAGTCGGTGACGACCTTGGAGCCCGGGGCGAGGGTGGTCTTGACCCACGGCTTGCGGGTCAGGCCCTTCTCGACCGCCTTCTTCGCCACCAGCGCGGCGGCGACCATGACGTACGGGTTCGAGGTGTTGGTGCAGGAGGTGATCGCGGCGACGGTGACGGCGCCGTGGTCGATCTCGTAGGTCGAACCGTCGGGGGCGGTGACGGTGACCGGCTTCGACGGTCCGCCGTTCGGCGTGTTCGCCGGGGCGTCGGAGGCCGGGAAGGACTCCTTGCTCGCCTCCATGTCGTCGTCCACGTAGTTGCGGACGTCCTGGACGAACTGCTGGGCGGCGTCGGCCAGGACGATGCGGTCCTGCGGACGCTTCGGGCCGGCGATGGAGGGGACGACCGTGGAGAGGTCGAGCTCGAGCTTCTCGGAGAAGTCGGGCTCGGCGGCCGGGTCGAGCCAGAGGCCCTGCTCCTTGGCGTACGCCTCGACGAGCGCGACCTGCTGCTCGGAGCGGCCGGTCAGCTTGAGGTAGCTCAGGGTCTCGTCGTCGATCGGGAAGATCGCGGCGGTGGAGCCGAACTCCGGCGACATGTTGCCGATGGTGGCGCGGTTGGCCAGCGACGTGGCGGCGACGCCCTCGCCGTAGAACTCGACGAACTTGCCGACGACACCGTGCTTGCGCAGCATCTCGGTGATCGTGAGCACCAGGTCGGTGGCGGTGGTGCCGGGCTTGAGCTCACCGGTCAGCTTGAAGCCCACGACGCGCGGGATGAGCATGGAGACCGGCTGGCCGAGCATCGCGGCCTCGGCCTCGATGCCGCCGACGCCCCAGCCGAGCACACCGAGGCCGTTGACCATGGTGGTGTGCGAGTCGGTGCCGACGAGGGTGTCGGGGTACGCCTGGCCGTTCCGGACCATGACGGTACGGGCCAGGTGCTCGATGTTCACCTGGTGGACGATGCCGGTGCCGGGCGGGACGACCTTGAACTCGTCGAACGCGGTCTGGCCCCAGCGCAGGAACTGGTAACGCTCCTTGTTGCGGCCGTACTCGAGCTCCACGTTCTGGCCGAAGGCGTCCGCCGTGCCGAACTTGTCGGCGATGACCGAGTGGTCGATGACCAGCTCGGCCGGGGCCAGCGGGTTGATCTTGGCCGGGTCGCCGCCGAGCTCCTTGACGGCCTCACGCATGGTGGCGAGGTCGACGACACAGGGAACACCGGTGAAGTCCTGCATGATCACGCGGGCCGGCGTGAACTGGATCTCCTGGCTGGGCTGCGCCTGGGAGTCCCAGGTGCCGAGCGCCCGGATGTGGTCGGCGGTGATGTTCGCGCCGTCCTCGGTGCGGAGCAGGTTCTCCAGCAGGACCTTGAGGCTGTAGGGAAGGCGCGCGGCGCCCTCGACCTTGTCCAGCCTGAAGATCTCGTACGACTCGTCGCCCACCTGCAGCGTGCTGCGGGCGTCGAAGCTGTTCGCCGACACGACAGTCTCCTTCATCAATATGCGCGTACTACCTCAATGCTGCCGCCACGGCTCCTCGCCGATCCGCTAAGGTAAGGCTTAGTTAGGTAACCCTTACCGACTGGCGGCTTGCGGTACGCCTTCGGCAGATATCTCGATGTCGAGATAACTCTAGTACATGACCGCTGCGGGGTCATGCCGGGACACCCCCTGACCGCCCTCGTCCCCGTCGAGGCGTCCGGCCGGCGAACCCGGTCGTCCGGCGTTTCGTGGGCGGGCACGCGCCGGATGGTGGAACCCGGCAGTTCCCTCGACCGTGGAACGTATGAGGCGCGACGCATCGCCGGACATCGCACCCGGGACACCTGCGCCGGCCGGGCCGCCTTACACGTCCTCGACAGGACGGCTGGTCGGTCTGGATCTGGCCCGGGGGCTGGCGATCCTGGGCATGTACTCCGCGCACCTCGGGCCTGATCCGTCGGTGGGCGGCGCCGTGGGCTGGGCGATGGAGGCGGCCCGAGGGCGTTCGGCGAGCCTGTTCGCCGTGCTGGCCGGCTTCACGCTGGTCATCCTCACCGGCCGGCCGCGGCCGAGAACCGGGCGGGCAGGGCGGCAAGCGGTGGGCAAGGTCCTGATCCGCTCCCTCTTCCTGATCGCTCTGGGCTACGTCCTCACCGCCCTCGACACCCATGTCCTGGTGATCCTGTCCTACTACGGCGTGCTCTTCGTCCTCGCCCTTCCGCTGTACCGGCTCAGGGCTGCCACTCTGGGCGCGATCGCCGCGGCATCGGCACTCGTCCTGCCCCACGTCCTCTATCTGCTGCGGGCAGCGGTCGACGAAGGAAGCTGGGCGGACACGCTCGTCGCCCACGACCCGCTGGCCCGCGCCACCGATTCGGACGGACTCCTCGAGCTGTTCGTCACGGGCGCCTACCCCGTCCTGACCTGGCTGCCGCTCATCGTCGCGGGGATGGCGGTGGCCCGACTGGACCTTCGGCGGCCGGGCGTCGTGGGCAGGGTGGGACTGCTCGGTGGCGTGCTGGCCGTCGTCGGGTACGGCGGATCATGGCTGGCCCTGCACCTTGTTCCGGGGGCACTGGAGGGGGTGCGGGAAGCCTCGGGCACCGGGGCCGCGGCATCGGCCTGGTGGTCCGGCGCCGTGGGCGCGGACCCCGTCCCCGGCGTGCCGGCATGGCTTGTGGTGGCCTCCCCGCACAGCCAGACGACGCTGTCCGTTCTGGCCAACACCGGCGTGGCCCTGGCGGTGGTGGCCGCCTGTCTCATCGGCACGGGCCGGTCGGCGCGTCTGCGATGGGTCGCCACGCCCGTCAGCGCGGTCGGATCGATCGCGCTGACCGTGTACGTCGGCCACATCGTCGCCATCGAAGTGCTGGACCCCCGTGACCTGCCGGACTCCGCCGCCTTGCCGGTCCTCCTCTGCTTCGCCGCGGCAGCCATGCTCTTCGCCCTCGTGTGGACCCGCTTCTTCAGGCGCGGGCCTCTGGAGTACCTGATGCACGCGCTCACGATGCCCGCCCGCCTGATCCCGTGACGCAGGTTCTGGACGAGCCGGTGTCAAGCGCGCAGGTACGTGAGGACGGCGAGCACCCGGCGGTGCGTCTCCTCCGCCGGCGGCAGGTCGAGTTTGGCCAGGATGGAGCCGATGTGCTTGCCCACGGCCGCCTCGGAGACGACCAGTTGGCGGGCGATCGCGTTGTTGGACTTCCCCTCGGCGACCAGGCCCAGCACCTCCCGCTCGCGCGGTGTCAGCCGCTCCAGCGGGTCGCGGCGGCGGCGGATCAGCTGACGTACCACCTCCGGGTCGACGACCGTCCCGCCGGAGGCGACCTCCTGGAGCGCGGCGTGGAACTCCTCGACCTGGCCCACCCGGTCCTTCAGGAGATAGCCGACACCGGAGCCGTCCCCCGAGTCGAGCAGCTCGGAGGCGTACGTGCGCTGGACGTACTGGCTGAGCACGAGCACGGGCAGGGACGGACGCTCGGTCCGCAGCCGCACCGCCGCCTTCATCCCCTCGTCCTGGAAGCCGGGCGGCATCCGGACGTCGGTGACGACGATGTCCGGCGTGTGTTCCGCGACCGCGGTCAGCAGTGCGCCGGCGTCGCCCACCGCGGCGACGACCTCGTGTCCGAAGCGGGCCAGCAGGGCGATGAGCCCCTCCCTGAGCAGCACGCTGTCCTCGGCCAGCACTACGCGCAGTGCTCGGTCCTCCACTCGCAAGGGATCTCCACACGCAGCAGGGTCGGTCCACCGGGCGGGCTGGACAGGGAGATTGTGCCATCGAGCACGGACACCCGGTCCGCGAGTCCGGTCAGGCCGCTGCCCCGCCCCGCGTCGGCTCCTCCCCTGCCGTCGTCGCGCACTTCGAGAGCCAGCAGGCCGCCGTCGTGGCGGCCGGTGACCTCGGCGCGGCTCGCCCCGCTGTGTCTGCCGATGTTCGCGAGGGCCTCGCAGACCACGAAGTACGCGGCGGCCTCGACGGCCTCCGGCAGCCGGTCCGGGAGGTCGAGGGTGACGTCCACCGGGACGGCGGACCGGTCGGCGGCGTCGGCGACGGCCGCCCCGAGGCCGTGGTCGGCGAGAACCTTGGGGTGGATGCCGTGGATCAGGTCGCGCAGTTCGGCCAGCGCCCTGCCCGCCTCGTCGTGCGCCTTGGCGAGCTGGTCGGCGAGCGGACCGGGCGGCGCGTCGAGGCGCGCGAGTCCGAGGGCCATGGAGAGAGCCACCAGGCGCTGCTGGGCGCCGTCGTGGAGGTCGCGTTCGATCCGGCGCCGCTCCGCCTCGAAGGCGTCCACCAACCGGACCCTGGAGCGGACCAGTTCGGCGACCCGCTCCTGCCGCTCGGGGTCCGCGGGCACGAGGAGGACCCGGGTCAGCTCGGCGCGCCCGGCGGCGAAGGCGCCGAGGACGTAGCCGCTCACCGCGAGCAGCAGCAGTCCCACGGCCGCGGCGGCGAACGCCTGCGGCCACGAGGTCGCCAGCCACAGCTTGAGCACCCGCACCTCCTCGCCCCCGCCCACCGTGGCCATCAGCAGCGGTGCGCCCAGCAGTCCCAGCGGCACGCCGAGCACGACCACGGCCACCAGCAGGTCCAGCGGCCACAGCACGGTCGCGAGGACCAGCGCGAAGCCCAGCTCCCGCCAGGTCGCCGGCTCACGGAAACGGGTACGCGCCCACACCACCGGCCCGGGCCCGTCCGGCGGCCGGTGGGGGCTGCGGACCGGCCTGCTGTCGACGAGCCGGAGCCTGCGCCGTTCGAGAGCCGCCACCGGCAGCCCGGAGAGCGCCAGCACGACGAGCAGTGGCAGCCCGACGAGAACCACCGCGAGCACCCCGCCGACGGCGATGCCCACGAGCAGCACCACGAGCACGGCGAGGCCGACCGGCGCACTGCTGAGCAGATAACCGGCCGCCCGCCAGGGCCATGCGGAGAGCAGGTAACGAGGGTGCGCGAGAGCCTGCCGCACGCTGAGGAGACGCATGCCGATCACCGTAGAAGCCGGGGCCCGGCCGCAGCCATCCGCCCAGGCGGACAACGGAGGTAGGGCCTGCCCTACCTTCCATTTGTCCTGATTCATCGGGCATTTCCGCCTATTCCTCTCACGCGTGCGACCGTCTTCCGGTTGCCGACGACCGGCGAGGGGCTCACCATCGAGACAGACTCTGCGCTTGACAGGGTGTCACCCGAACAGCGGACCCCCGATGCGACGTCATCTCATATGTGAGATAGCCTCACCGACATGTCAGACGACTACCTCGTACGTATCGGCAAGCTCATCCGTGACGCCCGACAGCATCGTGGCTGGACACAGACGCAGCTCGCCGAAGCACTCGGCACCAGCCAGAGCGCGGTGAACCGCATCGAGCGCGGCAATCAGAACATCAGCCTTGAGATGATCGCTCGCATCGGCGAAGCGCTCGACAGCGAAATCGTCTCTCTCGGTTACGCCGGTCCGATGCATCTGCGCGTGGTCGGCGGGCGCCGGCTCTCCGGCTCCATCGACGTAAAGACGAGCAAGAACGCCTGCGTGGCACTTCTCTGCGGTTCGCTGCTCAACAGCGGCCGCACGGTGCTGCGCCGCGTCGCCCGGATCGAAGAGGTCTACCGGCTGCTGGAGGTCCTCAACTCCATCGGCGTGCGGACCCGTTGGATCAACGACGGACACGACCTGGAGATCGTCCCGCCGGCCGGCTTCGACATGGACGCGATGGACGTGGAGGCCGCCCGCCGGACCCGGTCCATCATCATGTTCCTCGGCCCCCTGCTGCACCGGATGGACAACTTCCGCCTGCCGTACGCCGGCGGCTGCGACCTCGGGACGCGGACCATCGAGCCGCACATGATCGCCCTGCGCCGCTTCGGCCTGGACATCACGGCGACGGAGGGCATCTACCACGCGGTGGTGGACCGCTCCGTCTCCCCCAGCCGCCCCATCGTGCTGACCGAGCGCGGCGACACCGTGACCGAGAACGCGCTGCTGGCCGCCGCCAGGTACGACGGCGTCACCGTCATCCGCAACGCCTCCTCCAACTACATGGTCCAGGACCTGTGCTTCTTCCTGGAGGCGCTCGGCGTCAAGGTCGAGGGCGTCGGCTCGACGACACTGACCGTGCACGGCGTCCCGAACATCGACGTCGACGTCGACTACTCCCCCTCGGAGGACCCGGTCGAGGCGATGAGCCTGCTGGCCGCCGCCGTCGTCACCGAGTCAGAGCTGACGATCCGCCGGGTGCCGATCGAGTTCCTCGAGATCGAGCTCTCGGTACTCGAGGAGATGGGCCTCGACCACGACCGCACCCCGGAGTACGCCGCGGACAACGGGCGCACCCGGCTGGTGGACCTGACGGTGCGGCCCTCCAAGCTCGAGGCGCCCATCGACAAGATCCACCCCATGCCGTTCCCCGGCCTGAACATCGACAACGTGCCGTTCTTCGCGGCGATCGCGGCCGTCGCCCAGGGCCAGACCCTGATCCACGACTGGGTCTACGACAACCGGGCCATCTACCTGACGGACCTCAACCGCCTCGGCGGCCGCCTCCAACTCCTCGACCCGCACCGCGTCCTGGTGGAGGGCCCGACGCGCTGGCGCGCCGCCGAGATGATGTGCCCGCCCGCGCTGCGCCCGGCGGTGGTCGTCCTGCTGGCGATGATGGCCGCCGAGGGCACGTCGGTGCTGCGCAACGTCTACGTGATCAACCGCGGCTACGAGGACCTGGCCGAGCGGCTCAACTCCGTGGGCGCGCAGATCGAGATCTTCCGCGACATCTGACGGACGAGTCCCCCGCACCCCCCTTCTGCCCGGCGGAAGGGGGGTGCGTCGTCATGCGGGTCAGGTCGAGATGGCCTCGAGCAGGTCGCCGACCTTGGGGTCGGGCAGGGCCCGTGCCACGTCGGCCTGGGCGACGATCCCGACCAGCGTGTGGCCGTCGATGACCGGAAGCCGGCGCACCTTGTGCCGGCTCATCGTCCGCAGGATCTCTTCCGCTTCGTCGTCGGCGCCGATGGTCACCACTTCCCCCTGGGCGAGGTCGCCGGCCTTCACCCGGGCGGGATCATCACCGGCACCCAGAACCTTCACGACGATGTCGCGGTCGGTGAGCATGCCCTTGAGCTTGTCGTCGGTGCCGCAGATGGGCAGGGCTCCGATGCCGAGTTCGGTCATCTTCTTCGCCGCGTCCAGGGCGGTCTCCTCGGCGCCGATGCAGGTGGCGTCCGGGGTCATGATCTCGCGTGCGGTCGTCATCGTGGACTTCTCCTCCTTGTTCCCGGCGGACTCGGTGGGTGCGCCTGCGGTGGTGGCCGGCGGGGTGCCGAGAACGCCGTCGCCGTCGCCCCGGCGCAGCACGGCGTAACCGACCCCGATCCCCAGGGCGACGGGCCATTCCAGTACGTCCGCGGCCCCGAGGACGCCCAGGCCGAGGTAGAGCGGGAGGCCCTTCTTGGCGGGCAGGACCTGGCGGGCCACGGCGACGGGGAGCATCGCGGCGTTCAGTGCGCCGCTTGCCACCTGGCCGGGCGAGGGCATGGTCAGGGAGGCCGTGCGCTGCTTCGCCGCCGACGGGGGTGGGGCGGCCTCGGAAGGGGGCCCGGCAAGGCGCTCGCCGGGGGCGGCCGTTCCGGTGCCGGACGGGAAGTGAGTTCGGGGTGTGGAGGTCACTGGTATCGCCTCGACTGTTCGATCAGGACTTCTGGAACCCTTATCAATAGGTCTATCCCGTATCGCCCCTTTCATGAGCTTCAATGAGACTGCCTCTGAAGGTTCATCCGCACCGACCGCTCTGATGCGAGGAGGCACGCCTCATGCCGCCGGAGCATGCCTCGGCCCTCGGAACGCCGCCGTTCCTGCGTTCGATCGTCTCCGGCGTCGCTTCTCGCGCGGCGTCCGGTGCCCGGGCCGCCTGGGGAATGGCCGAAGGTCTTCTGGCCGGGCCCGGCCGTGAGGTGTGGTGGTCGTCCGAGCGCTGTTACATCGCCGTCTGCGGGGTCCACGGTGAGGGAGGCGAGGCCGTCGCCCGTCGTGTGGAGCGAGCCGTGGAGGGGCATCCGGGGGTGCTGTGGGCGCGGGTGAACGCGCCCATGGAGCGGGTGATCGTCGCGGTCGCGTCGCCTGCTCCCCCCGAGAGTGAGCTCGTCGCGCTGGTCGAGCAGGCCGAAGGCGACCATGCCGCGGACGCGGAGGCGTTCGACGAGTGGCAGCCGGAGCCGCACCACCCCGCGGAGGGTCCGCCTTCCCCGGCGGTGCCGGCCCTGGTGGCGGACACGCTGGGCCTGGCCCTGGTGACGTTCCGGCGGCTCGCTCCCTGGCTCGGCCTGCCGCCGGAGGTCGCCGGTGTCATCGACGCCGTTCGCCAGCATCCCCGGCTTCGGCACCTGGTCGAGGGCATCGGCCCGAGTGAGCAGGTCGATTCGCTGCTTTCGGTGATCGGCGCGCTGGTGCAGGGTGTCGCCACGGGTGGTGGAGGGCTCGCCCTGGACGTGCTGCAACGTCTGGCGGTGTGGCGGGAGGCGGACGCCGAACGCACGGCGTGGCGCGAGCGGGAGGCCCTGCTGGTCCGTGGGCCGGAAGAAGCCGCCGCCGACGCGGTCACGGCCGGCCGGGCGGGCCCGGCGCCGCAGGACGGCGCCGACCGGTACGCCGAGCGGTCGATGGCGGCGGGCCTCGCAGCCGGTACGGCCGCCTTGCCGTTCGCCGGCCTCCGTAAGGCGATCGCGGTCGGTCTGGCCTCGGTGCCGAAGGCGCCCGGCGCGGGGCGTGAGGGCTTCGCCACGGCTCTGGGCCGGTACCTGGCCCTGCGCGGTGTCGTGACGATGGACCGCACCGCGCTGCGACGCCTGGGCCAGGTGGACACCATCGTCCTGGAGGAAAACGCTCTTCGGGGGGACCGGTACGAGCCGGTGGACCTGGAGCTGCTGGAGGGCGCTGATCCCGAGCAGGTCTCCGAGCGGCTGTTCGCGCTCTTCGACTCCGATACGCCGCTGGCCGTCAGTCGCGCGGGCGACTGGGTGCTGGGGCCGCTGGACGAGCTGGACCTCGAAGGGCGGAGCGGTGGCAAGGCGGCGAAACGGCTGCGGCGGCGGGGCAGCGAGAAGACCCTCGGGCTGGCTCAGGGCCGTCGGCTCCAGGCGGTGGCGGGACTGGGCACCGAGTCGGCGCCCGGAGCCGAGGCCGTCGCCGCGGCGGCGCGACGGGCCGGGGCGCGGGTCGTGGTCGCTTCCGACCAGGAAAGCCCCGGCCTGACGTTCGCCGACGCTGTAGTGCCGGCGGGCGACCGCCTGGCGGCCTCGGTCCGTGACCTCCAGGCCGAGGGCGCGGTCGTTCTGCTGATCTCCGGTGACCGCCGCGCGCTCGCCGCGGCCGACTGTGCGATCGGCGTGCAACGCGAGGACGCGCACACCCCGTGGGGCGCCCACGTTCTGGTCGGGGCGGACCTCGAGGCGGCGGGCTTGATCGTCGACGCGGTAGGGGTGGCCGCCGTGGTCGACCGCGACAGCCACTACCTGGCCGCCGGAGGGAGCGGGGTCGGCGCCGTCGCCGCCCTCCAGGGACCGGCCTGGCGGGCGACCTCGCGGGCACTCGCCGTGAGCAACACGGCCGGGGCCGTGGCCTTCTGCCTCGGCACCTGGCGCGCCCGGCAGTTGCTGAGCCGTCCCTTCACGCCGCCGGTGACCCACGTCCCCTGGCACCTCATGCCCGCGGAGCGCGTCATGGAGCGGCTGGGAACGCGCGCGGAGGGCCTCTCCGTGCAGGAGGCGGCCGCTCGCAGCCCCGAGGCGCACGCGGGCGAGCCGACGAAGCTGACCTTGCCGTACGCGTTCGTCGAAGAGCTCTCCAATCCGCTCACCCCGATCCTCGCCGCCGGCGCCGCTCTCGCGGCGGCCGTGGGGTCCCGGACCGACGCCGCTCTGGTCGCCGCCATCACCAGCGTCTCCGCACTGGTCGGCGGCGTCCAGCGCGTGCGGACGGATCACGCGCTCGCCGAGCTCTTCGCCCGGTCGGCCATCGGGGCGCGTGTGCGACGCGAGGGGCGGGAGCGTCTGGTCGCCTCGGGGGATCTCGTCCCCGGCGACATCGTCTCTCTGAGGCCCGACTTCGTGGTGCCCGCGGACTGCCGGCTGCTGGAGGCGGAAGGCCTCGAGGTCGACGAGTCCTCGCTCACCGGGGAATCCCTGGCCGTGAGCAAAGATCCCGCGCCGGTGGTCGCAGCGCACATCACCGGACGCCGCTCGATGCTCTACGAGGGCACGACCGTCTCCGCCGGACGAGCCGTCGCCGTCGTCGTGGCGACCGGCTCGGCGACGGAAGCGGGACGCAGTCTCGCCACCGCCCGCCAGGCCGCACCGGAAACGGGCGTGGAGGCCCGGCTGTCCTCGCTCACCCGCGCCAGCATGCCCATCGCCCTGGGGTCCGCCGCCGCCGTCGCCCTCTCCGGCCTCCTCCACGGCCGCCCCCTGACCGACAATCTCGCCTCCGCCGTCAACCTGGCCGTCGCCTCCGTCCCCGAAGGTCTGCCCTTCCTCGTCAACGCCGCTCAGCTCGCCGCCGCGCGCCGCCTGGCCGACCGGGGCGCCCTCGTGCGCAATCCCCGCACGATCGAGGCGCTGGGCAGGGCCGACGTCCTCTGCTTCGACAAGACCGGGACGCTGACCGAGGGAACCCTGGAGCTCTCCGGCGTCAGTCACGGCGAAGACGCCGCCGCCCTCGACCGGCTCGACAACCGCCACAAGGACGTGCTCGCCGCGGCGCTGCGTGCCACGCCGCCCGCCCGTCAGGCCGAACCGATGGCCCATCGGACCGACCGGGCCATCGTGGACGGCGCTCGCCGGGCGAACGTCACCACCCGCACCGGCGCGCCCCGTTGGCGGCGGACGGACACCCTTCCCTTCGAGCCGGCCAGGGCCTACCACGCCACCGTCGGCCACGCCGGCGGCGGTGTTCTGCTCAGCGTGAAGGGAGCGCCGGAGAACGTCGTCGACCGATGCACCCGGCGTCGGCAGCCGCACGGTGCCGTGGCCCTCGACGACGCGGCCAGGAGCGCCCTCGCCGGAGCGGCCGAGGACCTCGCCGCGGCGGGCCGAAGGGTCCTGGCCGTGGCGGAACGCCGCATGGAGACCGGTGAGGAGCTCACGGACGAAGCCGTGCAGGAGCTGGTCTTCCTCGGCTTCGTCACACTCGCCGATCCGGTGCGCGACAGCGCGGCGCCCGCGACGGCCCGGCTGCGCGAGGCCGACGTGCACACCGTCATGCTCACCGGCGACCACCCGGCCACCGCGGACGCCATCGCCTCCACCATCAGTGGCGACGTCACGCAGCCGAAGGTCTGCACGGGCCCGGAGATCGACGAGCTGGACGACGCCGCCCTGGACGAGCTGCTGCCCACCGTCGACGTCATCGCGCGCTGCAGCCCCGGTCACAAGGTGAGGATCGTCCAGGCCTACCAGCGCATCGGCAGAGTCGTGGCCATGACCGGCGACGGGGCGAACGACGCACCCGCCATCCGCCTCGCCGACGTCGGCATCGCGCTCGGGCGCCGGGGCACCCCGGCGGCGACCGCGGCCGCGGACCTCGTCGTGACCGACGACCGGCTGGAGACGATCGTCTCCGCGCTCATGGAGGGCCGCGCCATGTGGACCTCCGTCCGTGCGGCGCTCGCCATCCTCATCGGCGGGAACCTCGGCGAGGTCACCTTCAGCGTCCTCACCTCCGCGATCACCGGCGCCACGCCGCTGAACGCACGTCAAATCATGCTGGTGAACCTGCTCACCGACCTCGCCCCGTCCCTCGCCATCGCGGTGCGTGAGCCGTCCGGCCAGTCCGGCGAGCGCCTCCTCGCCGAGGGACCCCACCGCTCACTGGGCACCGCCCTCACCCACGAGATGCTGGCCCGCGGCATCGTCACGGCCCTCGGCGCCGGCCTCGCGTGGACGGCGGCCCGTCTCACGGGCCGCGGGCGGCGCGCGGCCACCGTGGCCCTCGCCGCCGTCGTCGGCACCCAGCTCGCTCAGACCCTCACCACCGGCGGCACCGACCGGAACGTGCTGGTGGCCGGGCTCGGCTCCGCGGCCGTCCTCGTCGCCATCATCCAGGTCCCCGGCGTCAGCCAGTTCTTCGGCTGCACCCCGCTCGGGCCCGTCGCCTGGGGCATCACCTTCGGCGCCGTCGCCAGTGCCACTCTCCTCGGCCACTTCCTCGCGCCGTGGGTCATCTCCCGTCTCGCACCGGGCGACAACGGGTGATCCGCCGGCTCAGGGCTGCGGGGAAGGTGCCGGGCCCTCACGCGTCCGACGCGGTCAGCCACTCCCTGATCCCCGCCAGCGCGCCCGGGCCGTAGTCGGAGCCGACGCCCTGGACGAGATCGGCGATCGACACGGCGCGCAACGCCGCTCGCCATGCCGCGTCCGCCCCGGCCATCGCGCGGGCGATCGCGCAGGGCACGGTGCACGACTCGGCCGGGGTGGCCAGCGGACCCCTCTGGCGGATCTCGGTGCACGTGAAGGCCTGGCCGGGACCGTCGACCGCCTCGACCACGTCGAGCACGGTGATCGACGCGGGTTCCCGGGTGAGTACGTAGCCGCCCGCCTTGCCCTGCACCGAACGCACGAGCCCGGCGCGGGACAGGGCTTGCAGCTGTTTGGCCAGATAGCTCGCCGAGACGTCGTGCAGCTCCGCCAGCCGGGTCGCGGGGACGGGCTCCTCGACGGAGGTGAGCACGACGCAGCAATGCAGGGCCCACTCGACTCCGCCGGACATCTTCATTCAGTCACTCTAACGACGCGCTTGACTCGGACAACACATGTCCAAGTATAGTCTCGGACAGAAAGTGTCCGAGTTTGACGTACGCGGCGCCTCTATGAGGTTGTATGCCATATTGCGGACATATCCCCCGACGAAGGGCATGTCATGAAGTTCGCGGTCATCGGCGGTACCGGGCTCATCGGGTCACAGGTCGTCGACCAGCTGAACGCCGCCGGTCATGAGGCGGTACCGCACGCACTGTCCACCGGAGTGGACGTCATCAGCGGCCAGGGACTGGACGAGGCGGTGGCGGGGGCCGACGTCGTCGTCAACCTCACCAACTCCCCGACCTTCGACGAAGCCTCCCCCGCCTTCTTCCGGACCTCTATGGACAACCTGCTGGCCGCGGCCGAGAAGGGCGGCGTCCGACACTTCGTGATCCTGTCGATCGTCGGCGTGGACCAGGTGCCGGAGCTGGACTACTACCGGGCCAAGGTCCTCCAGGAGGACATCCTCAAGGCCGGACCGGTCCCCTACTCGATCGTCCGCGCCACGCAGTTCATGGAGTTCGTCGACGCGGTCCTGTCCTGGACCGCCGACGGCGACACCGTCCGGCTGCCCGCCACCCCGATCCAGCCGATCGCCTCCAAGGATGTGGCCCGCGCGGTGGCGGAAGTCGCCACGGGCTCGCCGCTGGGCGGCGTTCACAACATCGCCGGCCCCGAGATCTTCCCCCTGGACGAACTCGGCCGGATCACGCTGGCCCACCACTCCGACGGCCGCACCGTCGTCACCGACCCCGCCGCCGGCATGTTCGGCGCCGTCAAGGGTGACGTCCTCACCGACAAGGACGCCCACCTCGCCCCCACCCGCTACGCCGACTGGCTCTCCTGAACCCCGTGGGCGGCCGTCGGGGCGGCCGCCCACGCGTCAGCCGGTGCGGACCGCCGTGACCGTGAAGCGTTCGACCTCCGCGATGTGGCCGCCCGTGGACGCGACGACCGTCAGCACCGGGTCGACGGCGCCGGTGAAGGAGACGGACGACCTCCACGGTTGGCTGTTGCCGCCCGCCGACATGCAGCACGAGGTGCCCAGCAGATCCCTCGACGACGGCTGGCGCACGTCCACGCGGACGCTCTCGTCCACGCCGGTGATCCGGCCGCCGACCGTCATCGGGGAACTTGCGACGGAGCCGTAGGCGGGCACGGTCATCGAGAACGTCGTGTCATCGGTGCCCACCACCTCCCAGGGGGCGTCGGGTCCGGTGCCGAAGCGCACGAGGTGGATGACGGCCGCGGTCCCCGTGCTCTCCGTACCGCTCAGGCCGACGCCGATCCGGGCCTCCCTGCCGTCGACGGACCGTGAGGTGACCCGGTCGACCTCCTCGAAGCCCAGGTAGTGCCGGGTGAAGGAGAGTGCGGTCTGTTCCGGGTCGAGGTGCCAGGGCTGGTGGCCGCCGGAACGGAACTCACGCTCCCACTCGCGGGCCTGGTCGACTGTCGTGAAGGGCCACAGCGGCTGGAGGTCCGAGAACCCGGGCAGCGGCGAGCTGCTCCCCGGCGCGGACGCGGTCGCCGAGGGCGTGCCCGGCGCGGTGGTGGCCGTCGGGTCGGGCGCGGGAGCGGACTGCGGCGGCGAGGACGTCGCGGGGCGGGACGACGGTGATTCCGACGCGCTGGCCGACCCACCGGAGCCGGTGCAGCCGACGAGTGCCAGGACGGTCAGGGCCGTCGCGGCGACGAGCCGGTACGGGAGACGGAACGGAAGCGGGAGCCTGGTGTTCATCGATCCCCCAGGAAACGAGTGACGGCCGCGCCTTGTGCGTGCGGCCATGGTGCCACCCCTGCCGACCGCGTCACAGAGCGCGCGGCCCGGCGCCCGTGTATTCCGGCCCGTTTGTTCGGGGAATCGCGCCCGGGAGCGGCCGAAACGGCTCGTATTCCGGTGTGCGGAACGATGACGGCGGAGAATCCATCCTTTGATCTTCACCCGTTCGGCCATGCCCGCCGGACACCGGTCCGACGTGTCGGAATGATGTCGTGGAATGCGTTCGCACTCATCGCCGTCGTGCGGCGGACCTCATGTGCAGAGGGACGGCGGTCGGGCAATCCGCCTGTTCAGCGAAGGGACGTCGCTCCGATGCCGAGGATCGAACTGAACACCGGGAAAGACGCCGGTGTCGAACTCCACTACGAGGACTTCGGAAACGGAAGACCGGTCGTGCTCGTCCACGGCTGGCCGCTGAGCGGCCGGTCCTGGGAGAAACAGATCGCGCCGCTGGTGGAGTCCGGATATCGCGTCATCACCTATGACCGCCGCGGATTCGGGCAGTCGTCCCAGCCGTGGGGCGGCTATCAATACGACACCCTCGCCGACGACCTCGGCGCCCTGCTCGTCCATCTCGACCTCACCGATGTGACGCTGGTCGGCTTTTCCATGGGCGGCGGGGAGGTGGTCCGCTACATCAGCATCTACGGAACCGGGCGGGTCAGGCAGGCCGTGCTGGCGGCCGCCGTGCCGCCGTATCTCTACCGGTCCGCGAACAACCCCGACGGCGGCCTGGACGACGCCACGATCAGCCGCTTCGAGGTGGGTGTCCTCGAGGACCGGCCGGCGTTCGTGGACGGGTTCGTCACCGACTTCTTCCGGGTCGGCGAGCGCACCGATCTCGTCAGCGCCGCGCAGCACGCCTACAACGTAGGTATCGCCACTCTGGCGTCCCCCAAGGCCACGCTCGACTGCATCGCGGCCTTCGCGCGCACCGACTTCCGCGACGATCTCGCCGCGGTGGACGTGCCGACCCTGGTCGTCCACGGCGACTCGGATGCCATCGTCCCGTTCGAAGTCAGCGGCAGGCGGACGCATGAGAGCCTCGCCGACAGCAGCCTGGTCCTGATCGAGGGCGCGCCCCACGGGCTGAACGTGACGCACGCGGACCGGTTCAACCAGGCGCTCCTGGAATTCCTGGCCCGCTGAGCCCTTTACGGGCCCGTGCCGTACGGGAAAGCCGATTGTCGGACCCGCGGTCTAGGTTGGCCGCCATGACGGATTTCGTACTCGTGGCGGGCGCGTGGCTGGGTTCCTCGGCGTGGGAGGAGGTGGTTCCGCGGCTGCGGGCGGCGGGGCACGGCGCTCATGCCGTGACGCTGTCGGGCCTCGGCGAGAGGCGGGGCGAGCCGACGGGCCGGCAGACCCACGTCCGGGACGTCGTCGGTGAGGTCGAGCGGCGCGACCTGCGGGACGTCGTCCTCGTCGGCCACAGCTACGCGGGCATCCCGGTCGGGCAGGCCGCGGAGCGGATCGGCGACCGGCTGACCCGGGTCGTCTTCGTCGACTCGGAGGTGCCGACCGACGGCGCGTCCTTCGCGGACGGCTGGTGGCAGGGCCGGGCGGCCATGGAGGCCGCACTCGCGGAGAACGACGGCTTTTGGGCGCCCCTGACCGCGGCCGACTACGCGGATGCCGGGCAGGGTCTCACGGAGGAGCAGATCGGCCGCATCGTGGCGGGCTCGACGCCGCACCCGGGCGCCTCGCTGACCGACCCGGCCGTGCTGGCGCGCCCGCTCGGCGAGCTTCCGGCGACGTACGTCAAGTGCCTGCTCGACGGCCCGGAGCCGAACGCGACGGTGGCCGCTCTGCTGGCCTCCGAGCGCTGGCGGCTGGTCGAGATGGACACGGGTCACTGGCCGATGTTCTCCCGGCCGCACGAGCTGGCGGAGCTCCTGATGCGGGCGGCCGACGGGTCCTGAGCCCGCGTGGGGCGGCGCCGTGCGGCCCGCGGCAGGGCGAAGGGCCCCGGTTCCTTGCCGGAGCCCTTCGCCGTGAACCGAAGCGGTGGCTGTCAGCCGGGGCCGCGCCTGCGACCACCGCCGCCGCCCCGTCCGCCGGCAGCAGCGGCCATGGCCAGGCCGCAGAGCAGGGCGACCGCACCGACGATGACGTTGCTGACGACACTGCGGGTCGTGTCCATCGCACCGGCTACGACCCAGGGAGCGACGATCGTCCATGCGCCGATGGCGCATGCCGCCCACGCCATGGCGTGGGTGCGCTCGTAGGCGGAGCTGAAGCCGCCCATGCACAGGGCGAAGGCGATACCGGTGATCAGGTTGGACACGGCCAGGTTGGTCAGTCCGCTGAAGCCGACGATCCATGGGGATGCCGCCAGGTAGATACCGGTGACAAGGCCCAGTGTCTCCACGGCCTGGGCGCGTGGAGTGCTGGTCGCCCGCTCGAAGCGGGAACGCATCTCGGCCAGGTCCGGGTGTTGCTCTATGTCTGCGTGGGTGGTCATGGTGGACGCCGCCTCCTACCAGCAGCCTTATGTGTCCTTTATATCCATGGAACGCCTATAACGCCCAGGGGTCAATGGGGAATTTGTCCCGGTACAGGCGGACTTCGGTCCGAAGTGCCCGGGGGTTCAGGCACCCGCACCCGGCGTGACCCCGCCCTTGAGCCGCTCGAGGTCGGACGGGCGGACCTGGATGACCAGCAGCGCGATCAGGGCCGCCAGTACCGCGAAGATCGCCGCCATGATGAACGCCGCGGACACGCCCGAGGTCAGCACCTGGTCCGCCCAGGGCGGCGGGAGTTCGCCGGTGCGCTGGAAGGCGAGCCGCTCCGCCGGGGTCGCCTCCGCCATGAACTGCGGGATCAGGTCCTTCGCCTCGTTGGTGCTCGCCGTGCCGAAGACCGTGACCAGGATCGACAGACCCAGCGAACCGCCCACCTGCTGAGTGGCGTTCAGCAGACCGGACGCCGCGCCGGACTCGTGCACCGGCACGTTGGAGAGCGCCATCAGCGTCAGCGAGACGAACTGCATGCCCATCCCCAGGCTGAAGACCAGCATCGGCCCGAGGATGCTCCCCGCATAGGTGGAGTTGATGTCGGTCAGCGTCAGCCACGCCAGGCCCGCGGCGGCCAGTAGGGCGCCGGTCACCATGAAGGGCTTCGGGCCGTACTTCGGCAGCAGCTGCGAGGCCAGGCCCGCGCCGACGGCGATGACCGCGCTGACGGGGAGGAAGGCCAGGCCGGCGCCCAGGGGCCCGAAGCCCAGCACGTTCTGGACGAACAGGGTCAGGAAGAAGAACATGCCGAACATGGCGGCGGCGAGCGCCAGCATCATGCCGTACGTGCCCGCCCTGTTGCGGTCGGCGAACATGTGCAGCGGCGTGATCGGCTGTTTCGAACGCCTTTCGATGGCGAGGAACCCGCCGAGCAGCACCAGGGCGGCGGCGAACGACGCCAGCGTCCAACTGTCGCTCCATCCCTCCTGCGCGGCGCGGATGAAGCCGTAAACCAGCGCCACCATGCCGAGCGTGGAGGTCAGCGCACCGGCGAAGTCGAAGTGTCCGGGATGGCGTTCCGACTCCTTGATCCACCGGGGCGTGGCGATCGCGATGAGCAGACCGATCGGCACATTGACGAAGAACACCCAGCGCCAGTCGAGCCATTCGACGAGCATGCCGCCGGCGAGCAGGCCGATGGCGCCACCGCCCGCGGACACGGCCGCGAACACGCCGAACGCCCGGTTGCGTGCGGGGCCCTCGGTGAACGTGGTGGTGATCAGCGCGAGCGACGTCGGCGAGGCGATCGCGCCGCCGACGCCCTGGAGTGCCCGGGCGGCGAGCAGCTGGCCGGAGTTCTGGGCGAGTCCGCCGAGCAGGGACGCCAGCACGAAGAGCAGCACACCGAAGATGAACACGCGCCGCCTGCCGAGGATGTCACCGATCCGGCCACCGAGGAGCAGCAGACCGCCGAAGGTGAGCGTGTAGGCGTTGACCACCCAGGACAGGCTGGTGGTGGAGAAGTCCAGGGAGCTCTGGATGTGCGGCAGGGCTATGTTCACGATGGTGATGTCGAGGACCACCATCAGCTGGCAGGACGCGATGACGAACAGAGCCATTCCGTTTCCGCCACCGCGATCGGGGGCGGCGGCCCGGACGGAGGAGGTCGGCTGCGGAGTCGTCATGGCGCATCGTGCCTCGTGAGGGGTCCCCCGTGGCGCGGGGTGTGAACAAGGCCGTCCACTGTTCGACGTTAAGCCTGTCGGGTGAAACGCCACCAGTCGATCAAGGAGTGCCGGAGGACCCGGCTCAGGGCAGGACCGCCACCCCGTCCACCTCGACCAGGCACTGCTCGTCCCACAGCCGTACGACCCCGACGACGGCCATGGCCGGGTAGTCGCGGCCCGCCAGGCGCCGCCAGACGCGGCCCAGTTCACGGGCGTGGACCCGGTAGTCGGCGACGTCGGTCGCGTAGACGGTGACCCGGGCCAGGTCGTGCGGGGTGCCGCCGGCCGCTGCGAGCGCGGTGAGGAGGTTGGACAGGGCGGTCTCGAACTGCGCGGGGAGCGTGTCGCCGACGACCTTGCCGTCCGTGTCCAGCGCGGTCTGGCCGGCCAGGAAGACCAGCCGGCTGCCGGAGGCGGTGACGGCGTGGGAGAAGCCGGTGGGCGGGGAGAGCTCGGCCGGGTTGTGGCGGGACAGGGTCATGCGCGGGCCTCCTCGGCGTAGAGCTCCTTGGCGATGATGGTGCGCTGCACCTCGGTGGCGCCCTCGTAGATCCGGGGGGCGCGGACCTCGCGGTAGAGGTGTTCGAGGAGATGGCCCCGCTGGAGGGCGCGGGCGCCGTGCAACTGGACCGCGGAGTCGACGACGAACTGGGCGGTCTCCGTCGCGAGCAGCTTGGCCATCGCCGCCCGTTTCGGCACGTCGGCGGCCCCGGCGTCGTACGCGGAGGCGGCGGAGTGGACGAGCAGCCGGGCGGCCTCGGTGCGCGTGGCCATCTCGGCCACGGTGTGGGCGACGGACTGGAGTTCGCTCAGCGGGCCGCCGAAGGCACGGCGGGCGGCGGTGTGGGCGAGGGTCGCGTCGAGGGCCGCCTGTGCCATGCCGACGGCGAACGCGCCGACGCTGGGGCGGAAGAGGTTGAGGGTGCTCATGGCGACGCGGAAGCCGCGGTCCGCCTCGCCGAGCAGGTCGTCGGCGGTGACCGGCACGTCGTCGAAGGTGAGCGCGCCGATCGGGTGCGGGGAGAGCATCTCCAGCGCGCTGCCGGCGAGGCCGGGACGGTCGGCGGGGACGAGGAAAGCGGTGACGCCGCGGGCTCCCGCGCCTTCGGTGGTGCGGGCGAAGACGGTGTAGAAGTCGGCCTCAGGGGCGTTGGAGATCCACCGCTTCTCGCCGCTCAGCCGCCAGCCGCGGCCGTCGGGCACGGCTTTCAGGGCGAGCGCGGCGGCGTCGGAGCCCGCTTCCGGCTCACTGAGCGCGAAGGCGGCGACGGCCCGGCCCGCGACCACCTCGGGGAGCCAGCGGTCGCGCTGCGCGTCGGTACCCGCCTGGACGAGCGGCGAGGTGCCGAGTCCCTGGAGTGCGAGTGCGGTCTCCGCCTCCGTGCAGCCGTACGCCAGGGACTCGCGCAGCAGGCACAGTTCGAGCGCACCGGCCGTGAACAGGCGTTCCAGCAGCCCCAGTTCCCCGAGCGCCAGGATCAACGGGCGGTTGACACGGCCCGGTTCGCCCTTCTCCGCGAGGGGCTGGAGACGTTCCTCCGTCAGGGTGCGCAGCCGCGCGCACCAGGCGGTCTGTACCGGATCGAGCGAGAATACGGACATTCGTGCTCCCACTGAGTACGGCCCTGGACGGTCCGCGGACGGCCGGGACGGCCCTCGCGGGCGCCCTCGAAAAGCACGGTATCGCGAACTGTTGACTGTCGTCACTGTCACGATACGCTCGTTTGGCGACGCCGACCCGACAGGGGGCGAACCATGGAGCTGACACCCTCGGCCCACCTCGACACCTTCGCGCGCGACCATCTGCCGCCCGCCGGCCAGTGGCCGGAACTCCTCTTCGAGCTGCCCGAGCTGCGGTACCCGCAGCGGCTCAACTGCGGCGAGGAGCTGCTCGACCGCACGATCGAGCGCTTCGGCGCGGACCGTCCCGTCTTCCGTTCGGGCGCGGGAGAGGTCTGGTCGTACGGGCATCTGCGCGAGCGGGTGGACCGGATCGCGCACGTCCTGACCGCGGAGCTCGGGGTCGTCCCCGGCAACCGGGTGCTGCTGCGCGGGCCGACCACGCCGCATCTCGCCGCGTGCTGGCTCGCCGTGATGAAGGCGGGCGCGGTGGCGGTGACCGTCCTCGCGCAGCACCGGGCCGGGGAACTGGCCACGGTGTGCGAGATCGCCTCGGTGAGCCACGCCCTGTGCGACGTGCGGACGGTCGACGACCTGGTCAAGGCGGAGGTGCCGGGGCTGAGGATCACCGCCTACGGCGGCGACGCCCCCGACGATCTGCTGCGCCTGGCCGCCGCGGCCGGGCCGGAGCCCTACGAGCCGGTGCGGACGGCGGCCGACGACGTGGCGCTGATCGCCTTCACGTCGGGCACCACCGGCCGCCCCAAGGGGTGCATGCACTTCCACCGGGACGTGCTGGCGATCGCCGACACGTTCTCCGCGCATGTGCTGCGGCCCGAGCCCGACGACGTGTTCGCCGGCAGCCCGCCGCTCGGCTTCACCTTCGGGCTCGGCGGGCTCGTCGTCTTCCCCATGCGGGCCGGGGCGTCGGCGCTGCTGCTGGAGCAGGCGGGCCCCGGCCAGTTGCTGCCCGCGATCGCGGAGCACCGGGTGTCGGTGCTGTTCACCGCGCCGACCGCCTACCGCGTGATGCTGGACCAGCTCGACTCCCACGACACACGGTCGCTGCGCCGCTGTGTGTCGGCCGGGGAGAACCTGCCCGCCGCGACCTGGCAGGCATGGCTGGAGCGGACCGGGCTGCGGATCATCAACGGCATCGGGGCGACCGAGCTGCTGCACATCTTCATCTCCGCCGCGGACGGGTCCATCAGGCCGGGCACCACCGGGGTCCCGGTCCCCGGGTGGCAGGCGCGTGTGGTGGACGGCGAGGGCCTGCCGGTGCCGGACGGCGAGCCGGGACTGCTGGCCGTACGCGGCCCGGTGGGCTGCCGCTATCTGTCCGATCCGCGGCAGACCCAGTACGTACGGGACGGCTGGAACCTCACCGGTGACACCTACGTCCGCGAATCCGACGGCTGGTTCCGCTACGTCGCCCGCGCCGACGACATGATCATCTCGGCCGGGTACAACATCGCCGGACCCGAGGTGGAGGACGCGCTGCTGCACCATCCGGACGTCGCGGAGGCAGCGGTCGTCGGGCGGCCCGACGAGCTGCGGGGCCAGATCGCCGTCGCCTATGTCGTGCTGCGGGACGGCGCCGCGAACGGTGGGGCGACGGCCGATGCCCTGCGGGACTTCGTCAAGGGGCGGCTGACGCCGTTCAAGTGCCCGCGGGAGATCGTCTTCCTCGACGCTCTGCCGCGTACACCGACCGGCAAGCTGCAGCGCTACCGGCTGCGAGCTCTAGAGTGATCGCGTGGCCGAGCAGCACACCCCCAGATCCCTGATCGTCACCCTGTACGGCGCGTACGGACGCGAACGGCCGGGTCCCCTCGCCGTGGCCGAACTGATCCGGCTGCTGGGCGCCCTGGGCGTCGACGCCCCGTCCGTGCGCTCCTCGGTCTCCCGGCTCAAACGGCGCGGGCTGCTCGTACCCGAGCGCACCCCCGAGGGCGCGGCCGGTTACGCGCTGTCCGAGGACGCCCGGCAGCTGCTCGACGACGGGGACCGGCGCATCTACGCGCCCTCCTCCGCCGAACTGTCCGACGGCTGGGTCATCGCCGTGTTCTCCGTGCCCGAGGCCGAGCGGCACAAGCGCCACCTGCTGCGCTCGCGGCTGGTCAGACTCGGCTTCGGCGCCGCCGCGCCCGGGGTGTGGATCGCCCCCGCCCGGCTCCGCGAGGAGACCCTGCACACGCTTCGGCGGCTGCGGCTCGACACGTATGTCGACCTGTTCCGCGGTGAGCACCTCGGTTTCGCGGCGACGGCGGAGGCGGTCTCCCGCTGGTGGGACCTGGCGGCGATCGCCAAGCAGCACGAGGACTTCCTCGACCGGCACGAGCCCGTGCTGCGTGCGTGGGACGCCCGCGAGGACACGCCCGCGCAGGACGCCTACCGGGACTATCTGCCGGCGCTGGACTCGTGGCGGCGGCTGCCCTACGCCGACCCCGGCCTGCCGGCCGAGCTGCTGCCCCAGGGCTGGCCGGGCGGGCGGTCCGCCGAGGTCTTCGGACGGCTCCACGCGCGGCTGCGGGACGCGGGGGCGCCGTTCGTGACCGGGGAGTCACAGCCGTGACGGAGGTGCCTCGGCGGTGACCGGGGAGCCGCATGAGGTGGGCGACGAGCTCGGGCCCGTGTGGATGGTGGCCGCGAACGTCGTGCTGTGGCGGCGGTACGGCGACCTCGGGCAGGAGCTGCGGCCCGGCACCAAGGCGTACCGGGGCGGGGCGAAGGTGTTCGTCGCGTCCGCGTACCCCGGCACGGGGCACGAGCAGCTGACCACCATAGGGCGGCCGGCACACCGGCCGCTGGATCACCATCGACACCGCCACACGCCATCTGCACGCCTTCCGCGCGGAGTTGGTGTACACGCCGGCCGTGCTGCGACGGTACGCCCGGGTCACCTGGTGGCCGGTGCGGACCGAGGAGGAGGCCGTCGCGTACGCGGAGCGGCTCGGGCGGATCGCCGTCGAGCAGCGCGCCTCGTACCACGGCGGCCCGCATCCCGATCCGTGCCGGTGCCACGAGTGCCTCAGCCGAGCGTGAGCCTCGGCTTCGGTGCGTCGGTGCGGCCGGTGGGCGGCTTGCGGCTGCCCGCCCGGTACGGCAGGGGCCAGGGCGCCCCGTCACCGGTGTAGTTCTGGTCGGCCGCCGCGTGGAGCGTCCAGTTCGGGTCGTAGAGGTGCGGTCTGGCCAGGGCGCAGAGGTCGGCACGGCCGGCCAGCAGGATCGAGTTGACGTCGTCCCAGGAGGAGATCGCGCCGACGGCGATCACCGGGATGTGGGCCTCGTTGCGGATCCGGTCGGCGTAGGGGGTCTGGTAGGAGCGGCCGTACTCGGGGCGTTCGTCGGCGACGACCTGGCCGGTGGAGACGTCGATGGCGTCGGCGCCGTGGGCGGCGAAGGCGCGGGCGACGACGACGGCGTCCTCGGCCGTGGTCCCGCCGTCGGCCCAGTCGGTGGCCGAGATCCGGACCGTCATGGGCCGGTCCTGCGGCCACTGCTCGCGCACGGCGTCGAACACCTCGAGCGGGAAGCGGAGCCGGTTCTCGAGGGAACCCCCGTACGCGTCGTGACGCCGGTTGGTCAGCGGCGAGAGGAAACCCGAGAGCAGATAACCGTGGGCGCAGTGGAGTTCGAGGAGGTCGAAGCCGCTGTCGGCGGCGCGCCGGGCGGCCTCGGCGAACTGCTGCCGGATCCCGTCGAGCCCCGTGCGGTCGAGGGCGTGCGGAACCTGGTTGATCCCCGGCCGGTACGGGAGCGGGGAGGCGGCGGACACCGGCCAGTTGCCGCTGTCGAGCGGCTGGTCGATGCCTTCCCACATGACCCGGGTGGAGCCCTTGCGGCCGGAGTGGCCGAGCTGGACGCCGATCGCGGTGCCCGGCGCGTGGTGGTGGACGAAATCGGTGACGCGGCGCCAGGCGGCCGCCTGCTCTGCCGTGTAGAGGCCGGTGCAGCCGGGGGTGATCCGGCCCTCGGGGCTGACGCACACCATCTCGGTCATGACCAGGCCCGCCCCGCCGAGGGCGCGGGCGCCGAGGTGGACGAGGTGGAAGTCGCCGGGCATGCCGTCCCGGCCGACGTACATGTCCATCGGTGAGACGACGACACGGTTGCGCAGGGTCAGCCCGCGCAGCCGGAACGGGGTGAACATCGGCGGTGTGCCCGGCGGGCAGCCGAAGTCCCGCTCGACCGCGTCGGTGAAGGCGGGGTCCCGCAGCCGCAGGTTGCCGTGGGTGACGCGGCGGCTGCGGGTGAGGAGGTTGAAGGCGAAGAGGCGCGGCGGCTGGTCGGTGTGGAATGCCAGTTCCTCGAACCAGCGCAGGCTGGCGGCGGCGGCGCGCTGGGTCGACTCGACGACCGGGCGCCGTTCGCTCTCGTAGGCGGCGAGGGCCGTGGCGAGGTCGGGCTGCTCCTCGACGCAGGCCGCGAGGGCGAGAGCGTCCTCGACGGCGAGCTTGGTGCCGGAGCCGATGGAGAAGTGGGCGGTGTGCGCGGCGTCGCCGAGCAGCACGATGTTGCCGTGCGACCAGCGCTCGTTGACGACGGTGCGGAAGGCGGTCCAGGCGGATGAGTTGCCGCGCAGGGGCCGGCCGCCGAGGACCTCGGCGAAGACCTTGGCGCAGCGCTCGGTCGACTGCTGCTCGTCGCAGGTGTCGAAGCCGGCGGCACGCCAGACCTCCTCGCGCATCTCGACGATGACGGTGGAGGCGTCGGCCGCGTAGGGGTAGCCGTGCAGTTGCATCACGCCGTGCTCGGTCTCGGCGATCTCGAACCGGAACGAGTCGAACGCGAAGTCGGCGGCCAGCCAGATGTAGCGGCAGCGGTGGGTGGTGACGTGCGGCGCGAAGACGTCGGCGTGCGCCTCGCGGGTGGCGCTGTGGACACCGTCGGCGGCGATGACGAGGTCGTGGTCCGCGGCGAGTTCGGCGGCGGGCGGTGCGGGGGTGCGGAAGCGCAGGCGTACGCCCAGGGAGGCGCAGCGTTCGTGGAGGATCTCCAGGAGCCTGCGCCGGCCGAGGGCGGCGAAGCCGTGTCCGCCGGAGGTCAGGGTCTGTCCGCGGTGGCCGATGTCGATGTCGTCCCAGCGCACGAACTCGCGCTGGAGGCAGCCGTGGACGGTGGGGTCGGCGTGCTCGATCCCGCCGAGGGTCTCGTCGGAGAGCACGACACCGAAGCCGAACGTGTCGTCGGGTGCGTTGCGTTCCCAGACGGTGATCTCGCGGGCGGGGTCGAGCCGCTTGAGCAGCACGGCCGCGTACAGACCGCCGGGCCCGCCGCCGATGACGGCGATCCGCAGAGGCCGGGCCCTCCGCGCCGGCCGGGCCCCGGTGTCCGGGGCCGCGGGCCGGTCATGGCCGGCCGCGTGGTGCGGGCCCGCGGGCCCGGCCGGGGGCGGCGTCAGGGAGGCCATGTCAGCGGCCCTGCCACTTGGGCGGCCGCTTCTCGGTGAAGGCCGCGTGGAACTCGGCGTAGTCGTCGCCGTTCATCAGCAGGGCCTGCGTCGCCGCGTCCAGCTCGACCGACGCCGCGAGCGGCATGTCGAGCTCGGCCGTCAGCAGCGCCTTCGTCTGGGCGTACGCCAGGGCCGGGCCGTCCGCGAGGTGGCGGGCGAGTTCGGCGGCCCGGGCGTCCGCCTGCCCTTCGTCGGTCAGTTCGCTGATCAGGCCGATGCGTTCCGCCTCCGGGGCGCGGACCGGCTCGCCCAGCATGAGCAGACGGGTCGCATGGCCGAGGCCGACGACGCGGGGCAGCAGATAGGCCGCGCCCATGTCACCGCCGGAGAGCCCCACCTTGGTGAAGAGGAAGGCGAAGCGCGCGGACGGGTCCGCGACCCGGAAGTCCGCGGCCAGCGCCAGCACCGCGCCCGCGCCCGCCGCCACGCCGTGCACCGCGGCGATCACGGGGAAGGGGCACTCCCGCACCGCCCGGACGACCTGGCCCGTCATCCGGTTGAAGTCGAGGAGCTGGGCTGTGTCCATGGACAGGGTCGCGCCGATGATCTCGTCGACGTCCCCGCCGGAGCAGAAGCCGCGTCCTTCGCCGCCGAGCACGAGGGCACGCACCGAGCGCTCCCGTGACAGCTCGGCGAGCAGGTCGCGCAGGTCGGCGTAGGCGCCGAAGGTGAGGGCGTTGAGTTTCTCCGGGCGGGCGAGGGTGACGGTCGCGACGCCGTCCTTCCTCGTCAGCCGCAGATGACGCCACTCCTGCGTACGTGGCACGGAACCGGTAAAGGGGCTCATGGAGTGGGGCCTCCCTCGGCACGGGCGGTCTGCTGCGCTGCCTCTGACATCGAAGCTATCACTCATTCGTGACTTCCGTCATGAGTGCGCGATATGAGTGTTGCGACTCCGCGAAAGTCCCGTACCGGTTGTGGCACAGCTACCGGCCCGGCCGGGTACTCGCCCCCGTTCCGGCGTCCTGGACTTCGTAGGGTCGTGATCAGCAACCGCCACCGAACGGAAAGCCGCCTTGTCCCCAGCCACCGACTCCGCCTCATGGCGTGTCCCGCTGCCGCACACCACGGCGGCCGTGCCCATCGCCCGCGCGCTGGTGCGTGCGGCGCTGGCGGGCGGCGACCACCCGGCGCTCCCGGACCGCGACACCGCCGAGCTGCTCACGGCCGAACTGGTCGCCAACGCCGTGGAGCACACCCCCGGCGGATCACCCATAGAGCTCGTGGTGGAACTGCTGCCGACGGGCTGCCAGGTCGAGGTCCACGACCACGACCCGACGCCGCCCCACGGGCTGTCACCGTCCGCCCCGATGCCGCAGCCCGACCCCTGGCAGGAGCACGGCCGGGGGCTGCTCCTGATCCGGACGCTGAGCACCGCGTGCGGTCATCGGCCCACGGCACGCGGCAAGGCGGTCTGGTTCACCCTCCCGGGACCGGCCTGATCCGACCCGGCGCCGCGGCGCTAGGCGTCGACGAGCGGCTTCTTTCCGGTCCCGGCCTGCTGGGCGCCGGCCGCGAGACGGGAGTTCCGACGGCCGTAGAGCGCGTAGACGACCGCTCCGACCAGCAGGAACACCGCGAACTGGAGCCAGGTCGCCCGGCCGGTCCCCCACATCAGATACAGGCAGCAGGCGACGCCGAGCACCGGGGTGACCGGGTGGAACGGCACCCGGAACCGCGTCTCGGTGTCCGGGTAGCGGCGGCGCAGCGCGATGACGGCCACGTTCACGACGGCCATGACGGCGAGCGTGCCGATGGTCGTCAGGTTCATCACCACGTCGAGCGGCACGACGGCGGCGGGGACGGCGAAGGTCGCGGCGACGATCCAGGTGCCCGCGACCGGGGTGGACGTCTTCGGGGAGACGCGTTCGAAGACCCGCGGGACGAGACCGTCGCGGGACATGGACAGCAGGATCCGGGTCTGCCCGTACATCACGGCCAGGACGACGGAGGCGATGGCGACCAGCGCGCCGAAGGCGATCACGCCGCCGCCCACCGTGGAGCCGGTGACGTCGTTCACGATCAGCGACAGGGCGGCCGGCCTGTCGGCGACGTCGTCCGCCGACATGGCGCCGATGGCGGCGAGAGCGACGGCGCAGTAGAGCAGCGTGACGACGCCGATGCAGATCATGATCGCGAGCGGGATGTTGCGCCGGGGGTTCTTGACCTCCTCGCCCGCCGTGGTGATCGCGTCGAAGCCGATGTACGAGAAGAAGGCGAGGGACGCGCCCGACGTGACGCCCGCCAGATGGTGCGGCGAGAACGGGGAGAGGTTGTCCGAGGTGTACGCGGTGAACGCGATCGCGCAGAAGAGCACCAGGATCGCGATCTTGACCACGGCCATGACGGCGGTGGCGCGGGCGCTCTCGCGCACGCCGCGGGCCAGGAGCAGCGCCGCGAGGACCATCACCACGACGGCGGGGACGTTGACGACGCCGCCGTCGCCCGGCGGACTGGAGAGCGCCTCCGGCAGCGCGAGTCCGGTGAGACTGTGGAGCAGCTCATTGAGGTACTGCCCCCAGCCGACGGCGACCGCGGAGGCGGAGACGCCGTACTCCAGGAGCAGGCACCAGCCGACGAGGAACGCGGTGCGCTCGCCGAGGGTCGCGTAGGCGAACGAGTACGAGCTTCCGGACACCGGGATCGCGCTGCCCAGCTCCGCGAAGGAGAAGGCGGTGAAGACGCAGGTGATCGCGGCGAGCACGAAGGAGACGACGACCGCGGGCCCGGCCTGGGAGACGGAGTCGGACAGGCCGACGAAGATGCCTGTGCCGACGATGGCGCCGACGCCGAAGCACACGAGCTGGAACAGCCCCACGGTCCGCCGGAGGCCGTGGCCCTCGAGGTCGGCGCCGGAATCGGCGACAAGCTGGGCCGGGCTCTTGATACGCATAGGGCGGTTCTCTTCTTCGGTGGTTCGGTGGTTCGGTCGTACGG
>NZ_JBSGZJ010000039.1:0-29254 GCF_053610925.1 Streptomyces sp. NPDC054847
CGTCAAACCGTGCCGCCCGCCCGTCCACTGAATCAGCGTCAGGAAACCACCGCCGGATCGGTCGGCTTCGAGCTGCGCTCGGCAGTGCCCGACTCGTCGCCGACGGCGATGCCACGCCGCTTCGAGACGTACACGGCACCGACGATGATCAGGATCGCCAGGACCGCGACCACCGCACGCACCCCCGCGCTGGCGTCGTCCCCGTAGCTGAACTGGATCACGGCGGGCGCGATCAGCAGCGCAACCAGGTTCATGACCTTCAGCAGCGGGTTGATCGCCGGGCCGGCGGTGTCCTTGAACGGGTCGCCGACCGTGTCGCCGATGACGGTCGCGGCGTGCGCCTCACTGCCCTTGCCGCCGTGGTGTCCGTCCTCGACGAGCTTCTTGGCGTTGTCCCACGCGCCACCGGAGTTGGCGAGGAAGACGGCCATCAGCGTTCCCGTGCCGATCGCGCCCGCGAGGAACGATCCGAGGGCGCCGACGCCGAGCGAGAAGCCGACCGCGATCGGGGTCAGCACGGCGAGCAGACCGGGCGTCGTCAGCTCGCGCAGCGCGTCCTTGGTACAGATGTCGACGACGCGCCCGTACTCCGGCTTCTCCGTGTAGTCCATGATCCCGGGGTGCTCGCGGAACTGCCGCCGCACCTCGTAGACCACGGCGCCGGCGGAGCGGGACACCGCGTTGATGGCCAGCCCGGAGAAGAGGAAGACGACCGCGGCGCCGAGAACGAGGCCCACCAGGTTGTTGGGCTGCGAGATGTCCATCACCAGGTTCATCGGGGCCCCGTCGCCCAGCTTCTCGCCGACCTCCGAGGCCGCCGTCGCGATGGCGTCGCGGTACGAGCCGAAGAGCGCCGCGGCCGCCAGCACGGCCGTGGCGATCGCGATGCCCTTGGTGATGGCCTTGGTGGTGTTGCCCACGGCGTCCAGGTCGGTCAGCACCTGGGCGCCCGCGCCGGTGACGTCACCGGACATCTCAGCGATGCCCTGGGCGTTGTCCGAGACCGGGCCGAAGGTGTCCATGGCCACGATCACGCCGACGGTGGTGAGCAAACCCGTGCCGGCCAGCGCCACCGCGAACAGCGCCAGCATGATCGACGTGCCGCCGAGCAGGAAGGCCCCGTAGACGCCGAGGCCGATCAACAGGGCGGTGTAGACGGCCGATTCGAGGCCGATGGACATGCCGGCCAGGATGACGGTCGCCGGGCCGGTGAGCGACGACTTGCCGATGTCGCGCACGGGGCGCCGGTTGGTCTCCGTGAAGTAGCCGGTCAGCTGCTGGATCAGCGCCGCCAGGACGATGCCGATGGCGACGGCGACGAGCGCCAGGACCCGCGGGTCCCCGTCGTGCGCCTGGACCGCCGCGTCACCGACCCCGTCCAACTCGGCGTACGAGGCGGGCAGATAGACGTAGGCGGCCACGGCCACCAGGACGAGCGAGATCAGCGCGGAGATGAAGAAGCCGCGGTTGATCGCCGTCATCCCGCTGCGGTCGGCGCGCCGCGGGGCGACCGCGAAGATGCCGATCATCGCGGTGACCACGCCGATCGCCGGGACGATGAGCGGGAAGGCGAGCCCGGCGTCGCCGAACGCGGCCATACCGAGGATGAGGGCCGCGACGAGCGTGACGGCGTACGACTCGAAGAGGTCGGCCGCCATGCCCGCGCAGTCGCCGACGTTGTCGCCCACGTTGTCGGCGATCGTGGCGGCGTTGCGCGGGTCGTCCTCGGGGATGCCCTGCTCGACCTTGCCGACGAGGTCGGCGCCGACGTCGGCCGCCTTGGTGAAGATGCCGCCACCGACACGCATGAACATGGCGATGAGCGCCGCGCCGAGGCCGAAGCCCTCGAGCACCTTCGGCGCGTCCGCCGCGTAGACGAGCACGACGCAGGACGCGCCCAGCAGACCGAGGCCCACCGTGAACATGCCGACCACGCCGCCCGTACGAAAAGCGATCTTCATGGCCTTGTGCGAGACGGCCGTGAGATCTTTTTCCGCCTCGCCTTCCGCCGGCGTGGCTTCACGCGCGGCGGCGGCGACGCGCACATTGGCCCGCACGGCAAGGCGCATGCCGATGTATCCGGTGGCCGCCGAGAAAAGCGCACCCACCAGGAAGAACACCGAGCGCCCGGCGCGCTGCGCCCAGTCGTCGGCCGGGAGAAGCATCAGCAGGAAGAACACCACGACGGCGAAGACGCCGAGAGTGCGCAGCTGCCGTGCCAGATATGCATTCGCGCCTTCCTGTACCGCGGCCGCGATCTTCTTCATGGAATCGGTGCCCTCGCCCGCGGCCAGCACCTGGCGTACCAGGAGCTGGGCGACCACGAGTGCTGCCAGGGCGACGGCCGCGATCACAATAACGATCAGTCGGTTGTCATCCGTGAGTACCGCGGCTGCGAGAGAAGTGGGGTGATCGATCAGGTGTGGGTTGAAGAGCCCCGCCATTCGTCCTCCTTGACGTCAGAGCTCAAGATGTGGACGGATTGTAGGGAGCGGAACCTGATCAAAACAGGGCGCGGTAAATGTAATTGACCTTGACTTGCTACTCAGCAAATGATCGGGCCCAAAAATGATCCCCGAAAGCAGTAACGGTGCAAAAGCATTGACGCCCGAACGATGATCTAGAAAATACGAAAGAGGCCCTGCTCAGCAGGGCCTCTTTACGTCGGAGTGATCCGGAATGATCAGCGGACATTGAGACCGGTTCCCCGGGCGACGCCGATCTGCCCCTCCCGCACACCGGCCCCAGGACTGTCCGGTCCTGCACGGTCGGATCAGGGCGTGACGGCTCAGAAGACGACGATCAGGGCGCCACGGCTCCGCGGTCGAGGTCTCCGGGACAGGGGGCTCCGAGGCCGCTCCGGGACCGAGGACCGACACTCAGGGGGCCGAAGGGACCGCGGACCGACACTCGGGGCCGACAGCCATCGGACCGCCGGCTCGGGGTCGAAGCTGTCCGACCGACGGCTCATGGGGCGAAGGGCCGGCGGACCGACCGGCTCCCGGGAGCACAGGGCCCACGGCTACAGGGCCGACAGCTGTCGGACCGGCGGCTCGGGAACCGATGGGCTCCAGGACGACTCGGAAGGTGACGGCGTCAGGGCGCGACGGCGAACGATGTCGCCGGCCAGCTCATACGGATGACACCGCCGTCCTCGGTGGAGGAGACCTCCATGTCGTCGACAAGGCCGCTGATGACGGCGAGGCCCATCTCGTCCTCGCCCTCCGCGTCGAGCTCCTCGGTGCCCTCGCCACGTCCGCCGGACACGGCTGTGGAGCCGGCACCCGCGCTCGGGACCTCGTCACCGACCTCGATGGAGAAGATCTTCTCCTCATCGGCCAGGACCACCCGTACGGGCGCGGTGATGCCATGGCTGCGGTGCAGCCCGACAGCGCGACTGCAGGCCTCTCCGACGGCGAGCCGGACCTCGTCCAGCACCGCCTCCTCGACCCCGGCACGACGAGCCACGGCAGCGGCAACCAGTCTCGCCGTCCTGACATGTTCGGGCTGGGCGCTGAAGCGGAGCTCAACGGTGGCCATGCAGTCCCCCTCGGACGTACGGGCGTGCCTCTCGACGTACGGGCGTGCCTCTCAGAGGCCCGGGCTGGATGCCCGGGGCCCCTCTTGCTTCCGGCAGTCTCCGGCCGACCGTCAGTCGGTCGCCGCGACAGCTTCGTCGACCGTGGTGTGAATGGGGAACACCTTGGTCAGACCCGTGATCCGGAAGATCTTGAGAATGCGCTCCTGGTTGCAGACCAGGCGCAGGGAGCCCTCATGGGCACGCACACGCTTGAGCCCGCCCACGAGCACGCCGAGGCCGGTGGAGTCGAGGAAGTCCACGCCCTCCATGTCGACAACCAGGTGGTAGCTGCCGTCGTTCACCAACTCGACCAACTGCTCGCGCAGCTTGGGCGCGGTATACACATCAATCTCGCCACCGACCTCGACGACCGTACGGTCGCCACCAGGTCCGGACACATTGCGAGTCGACAGGGACAGGTCCACGGATCCTCCAGCACCTTGCTATCGAGCGGCCGCCCTTCAAGTCTCCCCGACGGAGCCGGAGGACGGTCGCCAGCCGCGATGGCATTCAATCACTTACCAGCAGCCATGCACGACGCCTTGGGACCATTGTCCGTCACGCCAGTGACACACTCGGTGCCGATGGCCATGAATCACCGTCCCAGTCGACCGCCCGGGAGCGTGGAAAACCGCCCCTCCCCCAGCACGGTCCTCGACCGGCTCACCGCTGGTGCGAGCCGGGCTGCGCGCATCACTCATACGGAGCACCTGCCCCCTCGACCGGGCAGGCATGCCGTCTGGCCGGACCGCATCCGGGCAGAAGTGATCAGCGCCGTCCAGCAGGCCGGGATCGAGCACCCCTGGGCCCATCAGGCAGCCGCTGCCGAGCATGCCCTGAACGGCGAATCCGTGGTCATCGCGACCGGCACGGCGTCCGGCAAGTCCCTCGCCTATCTGGCCCCCGTACTGAGCACGCTGCTCGACGGCGCGGAGGCTCCGAACGGCAGGGGCACCACCGCGCTCTACCTGGCGCCCACCAAGGCGCTCGCCGCCGACCAGCGACGCGCGGTGAAGGAGCTGGCGGCCCCGCTCGGCAACCGGATCCGACCCGCCGTCTACGACGGCGACACGCCGGTCGAAGAACGCGAATGGGTGCGCCAGTACGCCAATTACGTCCTCACCAACCCGGACATGCTGCACCGCGGGATACTCCCCGCCCACCCACGCTGGTCCTCCTTCCTGCGCTCACTTCGCTACGTCGTGATCGACGAGTGCCACACCTACCGCGGCGTCTTCGGCTCCCATGTGGCCCAGGTGCTGCGCCGTCTTCGCCGGCTGTGCGCGCGCTACGGTGCGAATCCGGTCTTCCTGCTCGCCTCCGCCACGTCGGCGGAACCGGCCGTCGCGGCGGGCCGGCTCACCGGCCTGCCCGTGCACGAGGTCGCGGACGACGCCTCACCGCGCGGAGAGCTGGTCTTCGCGCTGTGGGAGCCGCCGCTGACCGAGCTCCAGGGCGAGAAGGGCGCGCCCGTACGCCGCACCGCGACCGCGGAGACCGCCGACCTCCTGACCGACCTGACGGTGCAGGGCGTCCGCAGCGTGGCCTTCGTACGCTCCCGCCGCGGCGCCGAGTTGATCTCCGTGATCGCCAAGGAGCGCCTCGCCGAGGTGGACCGCTCCTTGCCCCGGCGTGTCGCCGCCTACCGGGGCGGCTATCTCCCCGAGGAGCGCCGGGCACTGGAGCGTGCCCTGCACTCCGGTGAACTCCTCGGCCTGGCGGCCACCACCGCCCTCGAGCTCGGTGTGGACGTCGCCGGCCTGGACGCCGTCGTGATCGCCGGATACCCGGGCACACGGGCCTCCCTGTGGCAGCAGGCGGGCAGGGCGGGCCGTTCGGGTCAGGGAGCCCTCGCCGTGCTCGTGGCACGGGACGACCCGCTGGACACGTTCCTCGTCCACCATCCCGAGGCCCTGTTCGACCGTCCGGTGGAATCCACCGTCCTCGACCCGGACAACCCCTACGTGCTGGCCCCCCATCTGTGCGCGGCAGCCGCCGAGCTTCCCCTCACAGATACCGACCTGGAGCTCTTCGGTCCGGGCGCGGCGGACCTCATGCCCCAGCTGGAGGCCGCGAGGCTGCTGCGGCGGCGGGCCTCCGGCTGGCACTGGACCCGTCGCGAGCGTGCCGCCGACCTGACCGACATCCGGGGCGGCGGCGGTCGGCCCGTCCAGATCGTCGAGTCCGCCACGGGCCGGCTGCTCGGCACGGTCGACGAGGGGGCCGCCCACACAGCGGTCCACGATGGCGCCGTCCACCTGCACCAGGGCCGTACGTACCTGGTCGACAAGCTCGACCTGGAAGACTCCGTCGCCCTCGTCACGGAGGCCGGTCCGCCCTACTCGACCACCGCACGCGACACCACCTCCATCTCCGTACTCGAAACCGACATCGAGATCCCGTGGGGAGACGGACGCCTGAGCTACGGCTCCGTCGAAGTCACCAACCAGGTCGTCTCCTTCCTGCGGCGCAGACTCGTCACCGGCGAAGTCCTCGGCGAGTCCAAGCTCGACCTGCCTCCCCGGACCCTGCGCACCCGTGCCGTGTGGTGGACGGTCACCGAGGACCAGCTGGACGCCGCCCGGATCAACCCGGAGCAGCTGGGCGGGGCCCTGCACGCCGCCGAGCACGCCTCCATCGGGATGCTGCCCCTGTTCGCCACATGCGACCGCTGGGACATCGGAGGCGTCTCCGTGCCGCTCCATCCCGACACGCTGCTGCCGACCGTCTTCGTGTACGACGGGCACCCGGGCGGGGCGGGCTTCGCCGAGCGGGCCTTCCACACGGCCCGCGAGTGGCTCACCGCAACCCGGGAGGCGATCGCCTCGTGCGAATGCGAGGCGGGCTGCCCGTCCTGCATCCAGTCGCCCAAATGCGGCAACGGCAACGATCCGCTGCACAAGCGGGGCGCGGTCCGGCTGCTCACGGAGCTGCTCCGGACGGCGCCGGCGGCCCAGGAGACTCCGGCGGGCCCGCCCGCGCCCTGATCGCCGGGGCGTACGGGCCGAAACGGGCCGTCGCGACCACGTCGGCGACCTCGCCCGTCAGGGAGCACCGGACGAGCTGCGCTCCCTGAGCGCCGGCCACCCGGCCCGCGGTCGCACAGGCCTCGGCCGTGCCCCACAGAGCGTTGTCGGCCGCGGCGAGGGCCGCGAGGTCGGCCGCGGCTCCCGCCCGGTGCCGGGCGACCACGGCCTGGCCCATCGCCAGGATGATCGCGAACACCGCGCACAACACAGTCGTCGCCATCGCCGCCCACACGGTCGCCGAGCCACGGTCCTCGCTCACGGCGCCACCTCCGCGATCGCCGCTGTGGCCGTGCGGGGCCGTCCCGGTCGCTCCGCCCTCGGTACGCCCACGGCGCGGACAGGCCCTGTGTCGCTTCCGCGGCCCCCTCTGTCCGCGCGCATCAGCACAAGGCCCTCTCCCCGCTTCTGAGCGCCGGCCCGGTGTCGGCGGACGGGGGAGGCCGGGGCGGGGCCTGAGAGCCCCGTCAGGGCCGATGCCGGGGCCTGGGCGGCGTTCCGCGCGGTGTCCCCGGGCGTCCGGTCCCGTGCCGCTTCCCCTGTGGTGATCTGTGGACCGGTGTCCCGCACGACGACCACGCCCGGCGCGACCGCGTTCGGCCCCTGCTCCACGGAGTCCTCGGCGAACGCGACGGCCTCCGCGCTCAGCGCCAGGGCAAGCGCGCCCGGCCCGGGCGTGTCCGCCTCGACGCGTACGCGCCACAGGTCACCGTTCCGTGTGAGGGTGACCGCGGAGCCGCTCGGTGCCGCCGAACGGGCGGCGGCGACCGCCGCGGCCCGTGGCTCCGACCGGGCCGCCGCGCGAGCACCGGCCCGCGCGGCGTCCACACACTGGATCTGCGCCGAAGCCGCCATCAAGGCCCAGACCAGCCCCATGGTGAACATCACCAGCGCCGGCACCGCGACGGCTGCCTCCGCCGTCACGGATCCCCTGTCCCCGAATTCCTTGCCGTCGCCCTTGCCTTCAGCGTCACCTCGGCCGGGGTCGCCTTCCGGGCCTCGCCCTGGCCGTGCCCCCACGCCTGGGCCTGACCGTGCCCCGGCCCCTGCGCCGGCGGAAAGTGCCTCAGAACTGCGCATCGAGCGCCTTCCCGATCACGGCTTCCAGCGCTCCCGAGACGGTGCCGCTGGTGACGATCTTGTAGAGGACCGCCGCGAAGGCGCACGCGGCGATCGTTCCCATCGCGTACTCGGATGTGGTCATACCGTCGTCGGTGCGCATCCTGCGCCTCAGCGCGGTCAGCCGAACCCGCATCGCTTGCCACATGTTGAACCCCCTGATGTCGAAATTGCCGTCTGTGTCGTCGCGTTGTCTGTCGTCAGTTGCCGTGCAGTAGTCCGCCCGCCAGGCCGATCACCACGGGCGCCACGCCGACCGCGAGGAAGGCGGGCAGGAAGCACAGCCCCACCGGCGCCGTGATCAGTACCTGCGCCCTGCGTCCCCGGCCCGCCACGGCGCGGGCACGCTCCGCACGGAATCGCTCCGCGAGCCGGGACACCGGCGCCGCGGCCGGAGCTCCGGTGGAGTCGGCCCGCTCCAGGCAGTGGGCCAGCGGCTCCGCGCCCGGTATCTCGCCGAAGCAACCCCACGCGGGCGCCGGTTCCGCTCCGAGCCGCAGCTGCGCGGCAGTCCGTGCGAGGCGGCCACCGACCGGGCCGCCCAGGGATTCGCCGACCGCCTCCGCCGCCTCCCGCGGGCCCGCTCCGGCGGAAATGCACGCGGCCATCAGGTCGGCTGCCAGCGGCAGTTGCCGCGCCACTTCCTTACCGACGTCCGCCTCGGGCGTGCCGGCGCCGGTCCGCTGCCGACGGTCCCGCTGCCATCGGTGCACTCCCATGGCGGCGACAAGTCCCACTGCGCCGCCCGCGGGTCCGCCGATCAGGAACCAGCCGACGGCGACCACGCCCAGCGGAGCCGCCCAGGGCCTGACTCTCCCGAAGTCGATACGCCTGCCGCGGACTTCGGGCCCTGACCTCAGCAAGGCCATGCCCCTCGTGCGCGCCTTCCCTTCTCGCCGCTTCGCCGCCACCAGGGAGACGAGGCAGGCCACGGCGGCGAGAACTGCCGCCGTCGTCCCCAGCCTGTGGACGGCCTCGCCGCTCATGCCTCCCCTCCCGCACGCACGATCCGTCTGGCCCAGCACAGCCCTGCCGTCTCCAGCAGCCCTCCGATCACCAGACAGGCGATGCCGGCGGGGCTGTGGAACAGCACATGCAGCGGTTCGGCCCCGAGGGCCCAGCCCATGGCCAGACCGGCGACCGGCAGCAGCGCAAGCAGCACGATGGTCGACCGAGCGCCTGCCAACTGCGCTTTCAGCTCCTCTCGTTGATCCATCTCGGCGCACAGGGCCGCTTCCAGACGGTCCAGCCCGGCCGCCAGGCCGGCGCCGCTGTCCACGGCGACCCGCCAGCACGCCGCCACCCCGGCCAGTCCTTCCGCGCCCGGCTGTCGCGCCGCCGTGCGCAATGCCTCCGGCACGTCTCCGCCGAATCTCGCCGCCGCCAGCACCTCGGCCTCCGCATCCCCGAGGACGTCCGTCGCCCCCGCGGCGAAGAGCAGTGCCTGTGCCGGCTGCAGACCCGCCCTCAGCTCCCCGGCTGTCGCCCCGCACAGGCCGATGACGCCCAGGGCCCGCCGGTCCTCGTTGCTCCTGCGTTCCCGGGCCCGCAGCCACCGCCGCACCAACGGCACGGCGACGGCTCCCGCAGCCAGCGGCAACGGAGATTCGCCGGCGACAGCCACCGCGGCTCCCGCAGGCAGGCACCACCACTCCTTGCGGAGCCTGATCACGGGCAGGAGCCGTTCCCATGACCACCACGGCGGCAGCACCACCGCCCCCGGGCCCGCGAACATCAGCCGCGCCCTTCGCAGTTCCTGCTCCTGCCCGCCGGTCAGCAGCCAGGCAGCCGCGATCAGGCACACCGCCGCCGCGCACATCGACTGGACGGCTGTCACAGCGCATCACCGACCAGGGTCCGCAGCCGCTCCCAGCCTGCCTCCGCCGCGAACGCCCCCTTGGCCCATCTCAGGGCGGGCACCGTCACCACCAGTCCCGCCGCGTCCCGCTCCAGCACATGGATCTCGGCCAGCCGCCGCCTGCCTGCCCCGTCCCGCACGAGGTGGATCACCACCGCGAGAGCAGCAGCCAACTGGCTGTGCAGCGCGGCCCGATCGAGCCCGGCCGCGGTGCCCAGCGCCTCGAGCCGAGCCGGCACGTCCGCCGCCGCGTTCGCGTGGACAGTGCCGCAGCCGCCTTCGTGGCCGGTGTTAAGGGCCGCCAGGAGTTCGGTCACCTCCGCGCCCCGGACCTCTCCGACCACCAGCCGGTCGGGGCGCATGCGCAGTGCCTGCCTCACCAGGTCCCTCAAGGTCACGCGTCCCGCGCCCTCCTGGTTCGCCGTGCGCGACTCCAGGCGCACCACATGCGGATGCTCGGGTCTCAATTCGGCCGAATCCTCGGCCAGGACGATGCGCTCCCGCTCCCCGACCATCCCCAGCAGGGTGCTCAGCAGCGTCGTCTTCCCCGAACCGGTCCCGCCGCTGATCAGGAACGAGAGCCGGGCCTCGATCAGGGCCCGCAGCAGCCTGTCCCCGCCGGGTGGCACCGTGCCCGCGGTGACCAACTCTCCGACCGAGAAGGCACGGGGCCGCACGACGCGCAGCGACAGGCACGTCGAGCCGACGGCCACGGGAGGGATCACGGCATGCATGCGTGTCCCGTCGGGCAGTCGGGCGTCCACCCATGGACGGGCGTCGTCCAGCCGCCGTTCTGCCACTGCCGCGAGCCGCTGGGCCAGTCTGCGCACCGACGCCGCGTCCGCGAACGTCACCTCGGTGAGTTCCAGGCCCCTGCCCCGGTCCACCCATACCCGGTCGGGCGCGGAAACCAGCACGTCCGTGACCGACGGGTCGGCCAACAGCGGCTCCAGCGGCCCCGTGCCCACCAGCTCGCAGCGCAGCCGCTCCGTGCCGCCCAGCACTTCGGCGTCGCCCAGCAGCCGGCCCTGCGCCCGCAGGGCCGCGGCCACGCGGGCCGGCGTGGGCTCCGCGCCACTCTCCGCCAGTCGCTGCCGTACTGCCTCCAGCAGTCCGGAGCTCATGCGATGCCCTCCCCCACCAGCGCACGCTCCCAGAACGCGGTGCAGAACCTGGCCAGCGGCCCACGGCCACTGCCGCCCGGTGGCGCTCCGGCGGTCTGCGCGGCCGCCAGTCCGGGCTCTGTCGGGAGTTCACCGGCGAGCGGCAGTCCGAGGGCGGCCGCCACCCACTGGTCGTCCAGCCCGGGCGCGTAAGGACCGCGGCACACCACCCGGAGGTCCGCCAGGACCATGCCCACGGCGGAGGCCACCCTGTTCGCGGCGGCGACCGCTCGCAGCTCGCCCGGCACGACGAGCAGCCCGAGATCGAGCTGGGCCAGGGCCTCCGCCACGCCCTCGTCGACACGCCGGGGCAGATCGACGACCACCACTCCGCCCCGTCGGCGGGCGGCCGCCAGGACGGACCTCATGGCCTCCGGTGGGATGACGACGGAATCGCCGCGGTCCCAGCTGAGCACGCGCAGCGCGTGCAGTTCGGGCAGCGACTCCTCCAGCGCACCGCCGGCGACACGGCCCTTCGAAGCGGCGAAATCCGGCCATCGCATGCCTTCCGTGTGCTCGCCTCCGAGCAGCACGTCCAGTCCTCCGCCGAGCGGATCGCCGTCGACGAGCATCGTGCGCCGTCCGCCGCGGGCGGCGGTCACCGCCAGAGCGGTGGCCAGGGTCGAAGCCCCTGCGCCGCCACGGCCGCCGATCACGCCCACGGTCAGCGCCTGACGCCCGACGCCTTCGGCCACGTCCGCGATCCGGTCGACCAGCCAGCTCTCCGCGTCGGGGAGCCGCAGCACGCAGTCGGCCCCGATCTCCACGGCTCGCCGCCATACGTCGGGGTCGTCCTGGTCCCTGCCCACCAGGAACACCCCGCGCCTGCGCGAGGCGCCGTGGCAGCGCGCGGCGGCGTCGTCGCCGACGAGGACCAGCGGCGCGTCCTCCCAACCGCCCTTCCTTTCCGGCAGCGAATGGTGGACCTCCGGCTCTGCACCCGCTGCGGCGCACAGCCGCAGCAGATCGTCCAGCAGCTCCATGTCCTCGGTGACGATCAAGGGCCCGCCAGGCCGCTCCTCCGCGGCGCGCGAGCGGTCCGATGTGATGGATCCGGCCACGATCTCCACCCCTTCCCTCTGCGATCTCGCATCGCATCGAGATCCGTGATTCCTTCGGCCCGCGACTTACGCGGCTGGAATCACGGTGCGGCCCAGTGAAAAATCGTGTGGATCTTGCTGAAAAACTGTGGACAACTCGCCACTTGTGAATATCCCGGTAGCTCATACCGGTGAGCGCTTGATGACTCATGGACAGATCCTTGAGCCGCACTGCACACTCTTCGGAAGACTCTCGGAGAGCATCCCGATGACTACAGGCAGTAACCAATCCGGGGGTGGGCCGTCCGGTGCCGTTCTGGTCCGACCGAAGGGCGAAGACCGGCGCCGGAAGCGCGGGAGAGCCGGGAAAACGTGCCCGGACATGCGACGACCCCCGCCGGGGGGGAGAGCGGGGGTCGTCTCTCCGGCCGACTCGGGGGGGGAGGAGCCGGACCGGGTTAGCACGGTCGCGAACGATCCGTGACTTCCATGGTGTACCCGAGAGCCTTCTCAGGCAAACCCACACGCCCGAGCGTACGCCGAATGGCGGGCACATATGCTCTGCCTCGTGGAAAACCACTCCTTGCCGCGCACAGCCGCCTTCTTTGACCTGGACAAGACGGTCATTGCGAAGTCATCGACTCTGACCTTCAGCAAGTCCTTCTACCAAGGCGGGCTGATCAACCGGCGCGCCGTACTGCGTACCGCCTATGCCCAGTTCGTTTTTCTCGCGGGCGGTGCGGACCACGACCAGATGGAGCGGATGCGCGAGTACCTCTCCATGCTCTGCAAAGGCTGGAACGTCCAGCAGGTCAAGGAGATCGTCGCCGAGACGCTCCACGACCTCATCGACCCGATCATCTACGACGAGGCCGCCTCGCTCATCGAGGAGCATCATGCCGCCGGCCGCGACGTGGTGATCGTCTCCACCTCCGGCGCCGAGGTCGTGGAGCCGATCGGCGAGCTGCTCGGCGCCGACCGCGTGGTGGCCACCCGCATGGTGGTCGGCGACGACGGCTGCTTCACCGGCGAGGTGGGCTACTACGCCTACGGGCCCACCAAGGCGGAGGCGATCCGGGAACTCGCCGAGTCCGAGGGGTACGACCTGGCGCGCAGCTACGCGTACAGCGACTCGGTCACCGACGTCCCCATGCTCGCGGCCGTGGGACATCCGTACGCGGTGAACCCGGGGCGAGGGCTGCGCCGTGAGGCGGTCCTGCGCGACTGGCCGATTCTCGACTTCCACCGTCCGGTGCGCTTGAAGCAGCGACTGCCCGGCTTCTCGATGGCACCGCGGCCCGCCCTGATCGCCATGGCCGCCGTCGGAGCGGCAGCGGCCACGGCCGGGCTCGTCTGGTACGCCAGCCGCCGGCGGACCGCCGCCGCGACGCAGACTGCCGTCGGCTGATTCGCGCTGTCTCTCGGAGTACGGACCCCCGGGAGACGGGTCGGCGGCCGCCGATCAAGGCAGATTCGGTTCGCCCGTATTTGAACCTAAAAGTAAAGAACTACAGGCAGGCCTTTCCTATCCGTGGCCGCAGTAGTACAAAGGAGTCACGGCCCGCGAGACCGAGTACATCCGAAAGGATCACCTGTAACGCAGAAGGCCCCACGGACCGAAGCATGAAAACTGAGCACCCACGCGACGTCGACCCGTCGATTACGGGCCAGCCGCACCAGGTGACGGGCAAAGTTCCCGACCTGATGGGCAACATTTCGAGGACGCATGGTAACTCGGGGCTCGTGCCAGCGGCGGTACCGGAAGCGGTACCGCCGCAACCCGTTCCCGGGACTTTCCGCAGCTCAGGAAAGCAGCCTCAGGCGGCGCCGCGCTGAAGCGCCTCGCACACCGCCGTCGACTCCCTGACACCGAGTTCCACCGCGCGGCCGCAGTGGGCGATCCACGCGGCCAGCCCCTCCGGCGTTCCGGTCAGATACGCCTCGAAGGCGGCGACATAAGCGGCTCTGCCCTGCTCGGCATGGCCCACCTCGGCCGGGCAGATCGATTTCGGGTCGAGCCCGCTGCCGACGAGCACGATCCGCTCGGCCGCCCTGGCGACCAGCCCGTTGCAGGAGCCGAACGGCCGCAGGGCCAGGAGCTCGCCGTGCACCACCGCGGCCGTCACCAGGGCAGGCGCTTCAGTGCCTGCGATGATCAACTCTGCCAGACCGTCCAGTCGGCCCGTCACCTCTGCGACGTCCGGCAGCGGCGCGTTGATCAGCGGCTCGTCCACGGTCTCGCCGGGCAGGCGCGGGCGTCCCACGGTGTCGTCGTCGCCCGCGCGGCCGGCCGCGACAAGGTGCAGCCGAGCCAGGACGCGCAGCGGTGACTGCCGCCAGATGGAGAGCAGTTGACCTGCTTCGGCGGTGAGCCGCAGGGCGGCGCCGACGGTGCGCGCCTCCGGCTCGCTGCCGAAGTCGGTACGCCTGCGCACCTCCTCGAGGGCCCAGTCCGCCCCGGACAGTGCGGCGGAGCCACGCGCGCCGCGCAGGGCGGCCTCGGAGGTGATCTCGTTGCTGCGGCGGCGCATGACCCGGTGTCCGTAGACCCTGTCGACGGCCTTCCGCACGGAATCAACGGAGTCGGCAACGCCCGGCAGGGCACCGAGAGCGGCGAGGGGATCGGCCGACGAGGCGTTCGTACTCATAAGTAGCGAGGTTACGCGCGCGAGGGGGTCCGGCCCACATTGGAGTGGTCTTCCTCACCCTTTGAGGCAACCCGAAGCAATCGCTCCGCTACTCTAGGTGAACATGAAGATCGCTTTCGTAGGGAAGGGCGGCAGCGGCAAGACGACCCTGTCCTCCCTCTTCATTCGTCACCTGGCCGCCAACGAGGCGCACGTCATTGCGGTGGACGCCGACATCAACCAGCACCTGGGGGCCGCGCTCGGTCTCGACGAGGCAGAAGCGGCGGCGCTGCCCGCGATGGGCGCCCATCTGCCGCTGATCAAGGATTATCTGCGCGGCTCCAACCCCCGCATCGCCTCGGCCGACACGATGATCAAGACCACACCTCCCGGCGAGGGATCACGGCTGTTGCGTGTGGTCGAGGACAATCCGGTGTACGACGCGTGCGCCCGGACGGTCCGGCTCGACGACGGCGACATCCGTTTGATGGCCACCGGCCCCTTCACCGAGTCGGACCTCGGGGTTTCCTGCTACCACTCCAAGGTCGGAGCGGTCGAGCTCTGTCTGAACCACCTCGTGGACGGCCCGGACGAGTACGTGGTGGTCGACATGACCGCCGGCTCCGACTCGTTCGCCTCCGGGATGTTCACCCGCTTCGACATGACGTTCCTGGTGGCAGAGCCCACCCTCAAGGGCGTTTCCGTGTACCGCCAGTACAAGGAGTACGCCCGCGACTTCGGGGTGGCCCTGAAGGTCGTGGGCAACAAGGTGCAGGGTGAGGAGGACATCGCGTTCCTCAGGGAGGAAGTCGGCGACGACCTGCTCGTCACCGTGGGGCACTCCAACTGGGTACGCGCCATGGAGAAAGGGCGTCCGCCCCGCTTCGAGCTGTTGGAGGCGGACAACCGCATGGCCCTGCAGAGCCTGCAGAACGCGGCGGAGGACTCGTACGCGGCGCGGGACTGGGAGCGCTACACACGGCAGATGGTGCACTTCCATCTGAAGAACGCCGAGAGCTGGGGAAACGCCAGGACAGGAGCCGACCTGGCGGCACAGGTGGATCCCTCGTTCATGCTCGGTGAGCACGCCCCCGTCGCGCAGCCCGGCTGACGCCGACGGCCGGTCCCGTCCCCGGAGTCGGGGACGGGACTCGGCCGCTGTCACGCGCGCTCGGCGCCGCCCGTCAGTTCATCGCTTCTCGGCCGGCTTCTCGGCCCGGCTCTTGGCAGCCTTGTCGGCCGGCGGAGCCGCCGGAGCGACCGGCTTGGCCAGGAACTGCGCCCAGCCGCCCTTCGGCGCCTCGCCGACGTCGAGACCCCGCATCTTTTCGATCACCTTCGGGTCCTGTGCGTCCAGCCAGTCCACGAGTTGACGGAACGACACGCACTTCACGTCGCTCTTCACGCACACCGTCGCGATCGTCTGCTCGATGGCACGCATGTAGGTGCCGCCGTTCCAGGACTCGAAGTGGTTGCCGATGATCAGCGGTGCGCGGTTGCCCTCGTAGGCGCGGTCGAAGGCCTGGATCAGGCCGTCGCGCATCTGGTTGCCCCAGTAGACGTGCTTCGACGGGTCGCCCTTGGCGGTACCGGACTGGTTGACCATGAAGTTGTAGTCCATCGCCAGCGTCTCGAAGGCACGGCCGGGCACCGGGACCAACTGGAGGGAGAGGTCCCACAGACCGAGTTCCTTCTTCGGCCACACCTGGTTGTTGACGCCGCTGGTGTCGTAGCGGAAGCCGAGTTTGCTCGCGGCGCGGATGAAGTTCTCGCGGCCCTCGAGGCACGGCGTGCGGGCGCCGATGAGTTCCTTGTCGTAGTCGAACGGAAGCGGGTCCATGGAGGCAAGGCCCGCGTTCGTCTTCCAGTTCTTGACGAAGGACTTGGCCTGACTGATCTCGCTCTTCCACTCCTCGACGGACCAGGTGCCCACCCCGCCGTCCGTGCCGCAGAAGTGACCGTTGAAGTGGGTCCCCACCTCGTTGCCGTCCAGCCAGGCGGCACGCAGCTCACGAACGGTGTCCCTGATCCCGTCGACGTCGTTGAAGCCGATGTCGGAGCGGCCGGCCGAGTGCTGCGGCGGGTTGTACATCGTCCGCTTCTCCTCGGGGAGGAGATAGACGCCGCTGAGGAAGTACGTCATCGTCGCGTCGTACTTCTTGCCGACCTCACGGAAGCGCGAGAACAGCTTCTGGCTGTCCTCACCGGCACCGTCCCAGGAGAAGACCACGAACTGCGGCGGCTTCTGGCCGGGCTTGAGCCGTTCGGGCCGAAGGAGCCCCGGCTGGGCGCCGGTGAAGGCCGTTGAACCGTCGCCGATGAGGCGTACGGCGCTCTTCGGCGCGGCGACACCTTCCTTCCCGCCGGAAGCGCCCTGTTCACCGGCCGAGCCGCCCGGCGCCTTCGATCCGGAGCACCCTGCGAGACCTGCGATCAGCGCCGTGGCGACCGTGCCGACGGCGACGACCCTCTTCGTGGCGGCCAACATCCGCCCACCTCATTCCTGTGCCAATACGACTGTCTGACGGCGGTGCATACGGAGCCGTCAAAGTCGCATCGAGATGAGCGGAGAGGGCGGGCGACGAGCCGTTATGAAATTACTAATCACCATATCGGGTGAAACGTTGCCCTATTTGCACGGAAAATAATGCCCGAGTCTTTACTCTGCATTACGATCCATTTACCGAACGTTTGAAGTATCCCGCCGCTGCACGCCGTGACCCACGGCCGCGTCCCCCCATTCCGCGACCGCGCCGCCCCGGAGGAGACGGGAACCATGTCCTACGCCCCTACGCGTACCGACGACGCTTCTCACCAGCCCGACGACCCCCACGAGAACGACCCCGCCCGCACGAACCTGCTGTCCCCCGCATCACGCTTCCAGCGCCCGCACGGTCCGCCGTCGGGCAACGACCGCCGCTTCCGCATCCACGGTGCCGATGTCTCCGCGTCCGTCGCCGTCTTTCTGATCGCACTCCCGCTGTCTCTCGGCATCGCGCTCGCGACCGGCGCACCGCTCCAGGCCGGTCTCGTCGCCGCGGCGGTCGGAGGCATCGTCGTCGGCCGGCTCGGCGGAGCGCCGCTCCAGGTCAGCGGCCCCGCCGCAGGACTGACCGTCGTGACGGCCGAGTTGATCCAGCAGTACGGCTGGCGCACCACATGCGCCATCACCGTCCTCGCCGGCCTGTGCCAACTCGCCCTGTCCGCCCTGCGGGTGGCCCGGTCGGCACTCGCCGTGAGCCCTGCGATCGTGCACGGCATGCTCGCGGGCATCGGCGCCACGATCGCCCTCGCCCAACTCCACATCGTCCTCGGCGGCACACCCCAGAGCTCGGCCGTGAGCAATGTGCTCGGCCTGCCTGCCCAGTTGGCCGGCCTCCACCCGGCCGCGCTGTCCGTCAGCATCCTGACGGTCGCCGTGCTGCTGATCTGGCCGCGGGTGCCCGGGCGCGCCGGCAGGATCGTCCGGAAGATCCCCGCCGCCCTCGCGGCAGTGGCCGCCGCCACGGCGCTCGCGGTCTTCGCCGGACTGCACCAGCCGCGGGTCGACCTGCCGTCCTGGCGTTCGCACGCGCTGCCCGAACTTCCCGAGGGTCCGGTGCTCGGCCTGCTCGCCGCGGTCCTCACCATCACGCTCGTCGGGAGCGTGGAGTCACTCCTGTCGGCCGTCGCCATCGACAAACTGGTCGCCGCCCGTAAGAAGCCGACCGTACGCATCCCTCGCGCCGATCTGGACCGTGAGCTCGCGGGGCAGGGCGCCGCGAACATGGTGTCCGGGGCCCTCGGAGGGCTGCCCGTCACCGGCGTCGCGGTGCGCAGCTCCGCGAACGTCTCGGCGGGCGCCGTGAGCCGCAACTCCACCATGCTGCACGGCCTGTGGGTCGTGGTGGCGGCTCTGCTACTGGTGCCGGTCCTCGATCTGATCCCGCTGGCCGCACTGGCGGCGCTGGTCATGGTCGTGGGTGTCCAGATGGTCAACATCACGCATCTGCGCAGCGTGAAGAAGAACCGCGAGATGCTGGTCTACGCGGCCACGCTGACGGCCGTCGTCCTCACCGGAGTACTGGAAGGCGTCGTCATCGGCGTCGCTGTGGCCGTGGCAGTCGCGCTGCACCGGCTCACCCGCACGCGGATCACCGTCGAGGAACGGGACGGTGTGCATCGGGTGCGCGCCCGAGGTCAGCTGACGTTCCTCGCCGTGCCCAGGCTGAGCCGGATGCTGAGCCAGGTGCCCCATGGAGCCCCCTGCGTGGTCGAGTTGGACGGCTCTTTCATGGACCACGCCGCCTATGAAGCCCTGCACGACTGGCAAGCGTCCCACTCCTCGCAGGGCGGCACGGTCGAGGTGACCGGGCGGGCCGGCGGCCGGATCAGCGAGCCGGCCGACGAGACCCACGGCTGCTGCCGGCCCTGGACCCCATGGCGCAACCACCATTGCGACGACCGGCCCCGTGACACGGACACCCATCACCTGGCCAACGGGTTGAGCTCCTTCCAGCGCAACACCGCCCCATTGGTACGCGACGAGCTGGCCCGGCTGGCACGCGAGGGACAGCGGCCGTCCCAGCTGTTCATCACCTGCGCGGACTCCCGGCTGGTGACCAGCATGATCACGGCGAGCGGACCGGGTGATCTGTTCACGGTGCGCAATGTGGGCAATCTCGTGCCGCTGCCCGGCGAGAAGGGGGCGGACGACTCCGTCGCAGCCGCGATCGAGTACGCCGTCGACGTCCTCGAGGTGGATTCGATCACCGTCTGCGGGCACTCGGGCTGCGGCGCGATGCAGGCCCTGCTCAACAGCCCGCCGGACGGCACCGCCACACCGCTCGCCCGCTGGCTGCGGCATGGACGTCCCAGCCTCCAGCGGATGAAGAACCGCCACCGCTCCTGGGCCAGGATCTCCGGCCGCATGCCCACCGACGCGGTGGAGCAGCTCTGCCTCACCAACGTCGTCCAGCAACTCGAGCACCTGAGGGCCCACGAGTCGGTGGCCCGACGACTCGCCGAGGGCTCGCTCCAGTTGCACGGCATGTACTTCCACGTCGGCGAGGCACAGGCGTACCTCCTCACGAGTACGGCGGAGCAGGAGATCGACGAGGTCTTCGACAGAGTGGCACCGGCACCGTCCGCGCTCGAGAAGTCGCACAGCTGAGGCGTGCGGCGGCCTTGCTCGACGGCACGCCTGGACGGCACGGATGAACCCTGAGCGGTCCCCGTCCGTGAGAACGTGTGGCCCCTCGTCCCCACCGCCCGGGGACGAGGGGTGCCCACAGGTCTAAACCAATATCCGGAAGGCCCTTGTCACCCGGCCCTCCGGCTGATGAGCTATGGCCTGGGACACATACGCACAGAAGACGCCCTGGGAAAGGGAGATGTCGTGAGCAACGAGAGCCTGGCCAACCTTCTTAAAGAAGAGCGGCGGTTCCCCCCGCCGGCCGAGCTGGCAGCGAACGCCAACGTGACGGCGGAGGCGTACGAACAGGCCGCGGCGGACAGGCTTGGCTTCTGGGCCGAGCAGGCGCGTCGGCTCAGCTGGGCCACCGAGCCGACCGAGACCCTCGACTGGACCAACCCGCCCTTCGCCAAGTGGTTCGCCGACGGCAAGCTGAACGTGGCGTACAACTGCGTGGACCGCCACGTCGAGGCGGGCCACGGCGACCGTGTCGCCATCCACTTCGAGGGCGAGCCCGGCGACGGACGCGCCATCACTTATGCCGAGCTCAAGGACGAGGTCTCCAAGGCCGCCAACGCCCTGCTCGAGCTGGGCGTCCGCAAGGGCGACCGGGTAGCCGTCTACCTGCCGATGATTCCCGAGGCGGCCGTCGCGATGCTGGCATGCGCCCGCATCGGCGCCGCGCACTCCGTGGTCTTCGGCGGCTTCTCCGCGGATGCGGTCGCCTCACGCATCCAGGACGCCGACGCCAAGCTCGTCATCACCTCCGACGGCGGCTACCGCCGCGGCAAGCCGAGCGCCCTCAAGCCCGCGATCGACGAGGCGGTGAGCCGCTGCCCGCAGGTCGAGCACGTACTCGTCGTGCGGCGCACCGGTCAGGAGACCGCCTTCACCGAGGGCCGCGACGTGTGGTGGCACGACATCGTCGGCCGGCAGTCCCCCGAGCACACCCCCGAGGCCTTCGACGCGGAGCACCCGCTCTTCATCCTCTACACCTCGGGCACGACGGGTAAGCCGAAGGGCATCCTGCACACTTCGGGCGGTTACCTCACCCAGACGGCGTACACGCACCATGCCGTGTTCGATCTCAAGCCCGAGACGGACGTCTACTGGTGCACCGCCGACATCGGCTGGGTGACCGGCCACTCGTACATCGTGTACGGCCCGCTCGCCAACGGTGCGACGCAGGTGATGTACGAGGGCACCCCCGACACCCCGCACCAGGGCCGCTTCTGGGAAATCGTGCAGAAGTACGGCGTCACGATCCTCTACACGGCGCCCACCGCGATCCGTACGTTCATGAAGTGGGGCGACGAGATCCCCGCCAAGTTCGACCTGAGCAGCCTGCGTGTCCTCGGCTCCGTCGGCGAGCCGATCAACCCGGAGGCATGGATCTGGTACCGGGAGAACATCGGCGCGGGCAAGACCCCGGTCGTGGACACCTGGTGGCAGACGGAGACGGGCGCGATGATGATCTCGCCGCTGCCCGGGGTCACCGCGGCGAAGCCCGGTTCGGCGCAGCGCCCGCTGCCCGGTATCTCGGCCACTGTCGTGGACGACGAGGCGAACGAGGTGCCCGACGGGGGCGGCGGCTACCTGGTCCTCACCGAGCCATGGCCGTCGATGCTGCGCACCATCTGGGGAGACGACCAGCGGTTCCTCGACACCTACTGGTCGCGCTTCGAGGGCAAGTACTTCGCGGGCGACGGCGCCAAGAAGGACCAGGACGGCGACATCTGGCTGCTCGGCCGGGTCGACGACGTGATGCTGGTGTCCGGGCACAACATCTCGACCACCGAGGTGGAATCGGCCCTCGTCTCGCACCCGAAGGTCGCGGAGGCAGCGGTCGTGGGCGCCACGGACGAGACCACCGGTCAGGCCATCGTCGCCTTCGTGATCCTCCGCGGTTCGGCGACCGAGGACGACAGCCTGGTCAACGACCTGCGCAACCACGTCGGCACGACGCTCGGGCCGATCGCCAAGCCCAAGCGGATCCTCCCGGTGGCCGAGCTGCCGAAGACCCGCTCCGGCAAGATCATGCGGCGACTGCTGCGCGACGTCGCCGAGAACCGCCAGCTGGGAGACGTCACCACGCTGACGGACTCCTCCGTGATGGATCTCATCCAGTCGAAGCTCCCCAGCGCACCCAGCGAGGACTGACCCGGTATTCGGTGAACGGGCCCCCGGACGCACCGGGGGCCCGTTCCTGCTCGCGGCTCCGCTCCCGAACGCCCGGGACGGCCTTCTGTAGAGTGAAGAACGCGTCAATGACGTGATGAGCATTCCAAGGTGCGCCGGGAAGTCTGGTCGGCAAGTGTTTTGTCCTGCCCACCAGCACGGAGGTTCCATCTCGTGGCCGCGCCCAGCCCCACTCCCCGCAAGGTCCTCGGACGCCTCTCCCTGCCGGAGAGGAACTACGTCGCGGACGCTCTGCGCACGGAGACGGTCGGCGGAGTACTCCTGCTGCTCGCGGCGGTCGCCGCGCTGATCTGGGCGAACACACCGCTGGGCGACAGCTACACCTCGGTGAGCGACTTCCACATCGGACCCGCGTCGCTGGGCCTCGACCTGTCGATCGAGCACTGGGCGGCCGACGGGCTGCTCGCGATCTTCTTCTTCGTCGCCGGCATAGAACTCAAGCGCGAACTGGTCGCCGGCGAGCTGCGCGACCCGAAGGCCGCCGCCCTGCCCGTGATCGCCGCGCTCTGCGGCATGGCGATGCCCGCGATCGTCTACCTCGTCGTCACCACCGCCGGTGGCGGTTCCGCCGCCGGATGGGCCGTCCCCACCGCTACCGACATCGCGTTCGCACTGGCCGTCCTCGCGGTCATCGGCACCTCGCTGCCGTCGGCGCTGCGCGCCTTCCTGCTGACCCTCGCGGTCGTCGACGACCTGTTCGCAATCCTGATCATCGCGGTCTTCTTCACGAACGACCTGAATTTCGCGGCCCTCGGCGGGGCCGTCGTCGGCCTCGCCGTGTTCTGGCTGCTGCTGCGCAAGGGGGTCCACGGCTGGTACGTGTATGTGCCGCTGGCCCTCGTCGTGTGGGGGCTGATGTACAACAGCGGCGTCCACGCCACCATCGCCGGTGTGGCGATGGGTCTGATGCTGCGCTGCAGCCGGCGCGAGGGCGAGGAGCACTCGCCGGGCGAGCACATCGAGCATCTCGTGCGGCCGCTGTCCGCCGGCATCGCCGTGCCGCTGTTCGCGCTGTTCTCCGCGGGTGTGGCCGTCACCGGCGAGTCCCTCGCCGATGTCTTCACCCAGCCGGAGACCCTCGGTGTCGTCCTCGGTCTGGTGGTCGGCAAGGCGGTCGGCATCTTCGGCGGCACCTGGCTGGCCGCACGCTTCACCAAGGCGGAACTCAACGAGGACCTCGCCTGGCCCGACGTGCTGGCGCTCGCCACGCTCGCGGGCATCGGCTTCACGGTCTCCCTGCTCATCGGCGAACTCGCGTTCACCGGGGACGCGACGCTCACGGACCAGGTCAAGGCCTCGGTCCTGATGGGCTCGCTGATCGCCGCAATCCTCGCGGCTGTTCTGCTCAAGCGCCGGGTACGCGTCTACCAGGCGCTGGCGGCCGAGGAGGAGCGCGACGAGGACATGTCCGGCATCCCTGACATCTACGAGCAGGACGACCCGGCGTACCACCTGAGGATGGCCGCGATCTACGAGGAGAAGGCGGCTGAGCACCGCAGAAGGGCGGAAGCGGCCGGGGTGTCGAGCGACGGCGGCGACAGTCCGGCATGATCTGACATCGGACCGTACAAACACCGGCCCCGTGGAAGAGGAGAGGGAGTCAGCGATGAGCGACCCCGGCAACACCACAGCGAACGCTGTCGGCGCCGACCGCAGTCTCGGCCAGCTGGTCGCCTCGGCGACCGCCGAGATGTCCGCGCTCGTACACGACGAGATCGCGCTGGCCAAGGCCCAGCTGCGGCAGGACGCGAAGAAGGCCGGGATGGGAGGCGCCGCGTTCACCGCGGCCGGCGCGGTACTGATCTTCTCGTTGCCGATGCTGAGCTTCGCGCTCGCCTACTTCATCCACATGTGGAGCGGCGGCTGGCATCTGGCGTACTGCTTCCTGCTCTCGTTCGCGGCCAACATCATCGTGGCCGGTCTCCTCGCCCTGATCGGCGTGATCTTCGTCAAGAAGGCGAAGAAGGGCAAGGGCCCGCAGAAGACGGTCGCCTCCGCCAAGGAGACCGCCGCGGTGCTGGGCAACGCCAAGCCGCATCCCCGCCGCGTGGAACTGACCAAGGCCCCCGGGAGCACGGCGTCGGACCGGGTTTCGGACAAGGTTTCGGCGTGATCCTCGACAGGAGGGTCGCGAACGCGGTGTGCCGCGTTGTGGGACGCTCATCAGCATGACGGTCCCTGATTCCGGCCCCGGCAGTCCCTCCGCACTCGGTAGCCCCGTACGCCTCGACGGTCCCTGGACCCACCGCGACGTGGCCGCCAACGGTGCCCGCTTCCATATCGCCGAGATGGGCGACGGACCGCTGGTGATGCTGCTGCACGGCTTTCCGCAGTTCTGGTGGACGTGGCGGCACCAGTTGACGGCGCTCGCCGACGCGGGGTACCGGGCCGTGGCGATGGACCTGCGCGGCGTCGGCGGCAGCGACCGGACCCCCCGGGGCTACGACCCCGCCAACCTGGCGCTCGACATCACGGGTGTCGTGCGGTCGCTGGGTGAACCGGACGCGGCGCTGGTGGGGCACGACCTCGGCGGCTATCTGGCGTGGACGGCCGCGGTGATGAGGCCGAAGCTGGTGCGCCGGCTCGCGGTCTCCTCGATGCCGCATCCCCGGCGCTGGCGCTCGGCGATGCTGTCCGACTTCGCGCAGAGCCGCGCGGGTTCCTACGTGTGGGGCTTCCAGCGTCCGTGGATCCCGGAGCGGCAACTGGTGGCGGACGACGCCGCCTTGGTCGGTGAGCTGCTCGAAAACTGGTCCGGGCCGAGGCCGCTCGAGGAAGAGGCCGTCGACGTCTACCGCCGGGCCATGTGCATCCCGTCGACGGCGCACTGCTCGATCGAGCCCTACCGGTGGATGGTGCGGTCGCTGGCCCGGCCCGACGGGATCCAGTTCAACCGCAGGATGAAGCGTCCGGTACGGGTTCCCACCCTGCATCTGCACGGTTCCCTGGATCCGGCGATGCGGACGCGGAGTGCGGCCGGTTCCGGCGAGTACGTCGAAGCGCCGTACCGGTGGCGGCTGTTCGACGGCCTCGGCCACTTCCCCCACGAAGAGGATCCGGTGGCGTTCTCGAACGAGCTGATCAGCTGGCTCAAGGACCCGGAGCCCGACCGCTAGGCCCGCAGGGTGATTTCGTACACCGCGAGAACGGTTGTGCTGCGAACAGCCACATGCCTGCCGCATAGGCCAATTGGCGGCCCACCGGACGGTTACCGACCATGGGGCACGGGCACACGTCCGGGTATGGGCTGGACGCACGACTACGGTGACGCAGCACGCAACCGCCGCTCGGCCGGCAGGCCGATCATCCACGAGACAAGTGGACTTCCGAGCGAGGATCACGCCCCTCCGGGCCAGGGGATGGGGATCCCGCGCATCCTGAAGCGCCGTGCACGCTGGGTGTCCGCGCGCCTGCGGCACCATCCCCGGGACTGACCGCCTCACAGCGGGCATGTCCGCGGGCATCCGCGCCCTTTCCACCGTCCCCTACAGGGCGCAGCCCTGGCTGTCGACCTGCTGGTTGGCCGTGCTGCCGAGACTGATGTCCTCGCGGATCTCGTCGGCCGTCAGGGCGTAACCGGTGTCGGCGTCGTCGAGGGACCTGGCGAAGATGACGCCGTAGACCTTGCCGTCCGTCGTGAGCAGCGGGCCGCCGGAGTTGCCCTGACGCACGGTCGCGAACAGTGAGTACACGTCGCGGCGGACGGTGCCCCGGTGGTAGATGTCGGGGCCGTTGGCGTTGATGCGGCCGCGGACGCGGGCGGAGCGGACGTCGTACGAGCCGTTTTCCGGGAAGCCCGCGACGATCGCGCTGTCGCCGCTGCGGGCGTCGCCCTCCTCGAAGTCGGCGAACTCCAAGGGGCGGGCCTTGAGGTCGGGCACGTCCAGGACGGCGATGTCGCGCTCCCAGTCGTAGAGGACGACCTTGGCGTCGTAGAGGCGGCCCTCGCCGCCGATCTGCACGGTCGGTTCGTCGACGCCTCCGACGACGTGGGCGTTGGTCATCACACGGCGTTCGTCGAAGACGAAGCCGGTGCCTTCGAGGACCTTGCCGCAGCTCGGGGCCGTGCCGACGACCTTGACGATGGACTGCTTCGCACGCGCCGCCACGGGGCTGCCTACGAGCGCCGGGTCGGGCGCCTGGACCTCGGTGATGGGCTCGTTGGCGAACGGGCTGAAGACCTGCGGGAAGCCGTTCTGGGCGAGCACGGACGAGAAGTCCGTGAACCAGGTGTTGGCCTGATCGGGCATCACACGGGACACCCCGAGCAGCACCTTCGAATTGCGGACCTCCTTGCCCAGGGTGGGCAGTGAGGTGCCGGCGAGCGCCGAGCCGATCAGCCAGGCGACCAGGAGCATCGCCACGACGTTGACCAGGGCGCCGCCGGTGGCGTCGAGCGCGCGGGCGGGCGACCAGGTGATGAACCGGCGCAGTTTGTTGCCGAGGTGGGTGGTGAAGGCCTGGCCGACGGAGGCGCAGACGATCACGATGACGACGGCGACTATCGCGGCGGTGGTGGACACTTCGGAGTCATCGGTCAGTGCGCCCCAGATCACCGGGAGCAGATAGACGGCGACGAGTCCGCCGCCGAGAAAGCCGATCACCGAGAGGATGCCGACGACGAAGCCCTGGCGATAGCCGACGATCGCGAACCACACGGCGGCGACCAGCAACAGGATGTCCAGCACGTTCACCGTCATTTGCCTCGCAGTGTCGTCGCCGGTGCTCTGTCCGGCTGGGGTGTGGCCACGGCGCACTGCCGCTTCGGACGTGACGCCCCCGCCGGGAGCGCATCACTGGGTCAGCCTGTCATGCGTGCCAGTCGAGCGGGACCTCCTTGGTGCGGTCCCATGGTCGTTCCCAGCCTGCGAAGTGCAGGATCCGGTCGATGACTCCGGCCGTGAAACCCCAGACCAGAGCGCCTTCGACCGTGAACGCGGGCCCTGCGTGACCGCGCGGATGCACGGCCGTCGCACGGTTGGCCGGGTCCGTGAGATCTGCCACGGGCACGGTGAAGACCCGCGCGGTCTCGGCGGGATCGACCGCCCCGACCGGGCTCGGGGTGCGCCACCATCCCAGTACGGGCGTGACGACGAAACTGCTCACCGGGATGTAGAGCTTGGGCAGCACGCCGAAGGTCTGCACTCCTGTGGGGTCGAGCCCGGTCTCCTCCTCGGCCTCCCGCAGCGCGGCGCGCAGCGGGCCCGTGGTCGCCGGGTCGCCGTCCTCGGGGTCGAGCGCGCCGCCGGGGAAGGAGGGCTGCCCGGCGTGCGAGCGAAGGGTTCCCGCCCGCTCCATGAGCAGCAGCTCCGGGCCCCGGGCCCCCTCGCCGAAGAGGACGAGGACGGCGGACTGGCGGCCGTGGCCGCTCTCCGGCGGAAGGAACCGGCTGAGCTGGTGGGGCTCGACGGTTTCCGCCGCGCGGACGACGGGCCCGAGCCAGTCGGGCAGCCCTTCGGTGGTGACGACCACGTCACCGTCCACGATCACCTTGCCGTCGTCGTGCTGCTCGAACCGCTGGTACGTGTCTTCTCCTGTGCGTGTCATCGGCACCCCCTCACGGGCAACGTGCCGGAGGGCCTCGTTCGTTCCGTCGGCGGTGACGTCACTCGATCGGGCCCATGGCGGGTGCCGGCTCTCCGGGATAGTCAGGGGGCGGCTTGAGGCGCTGGCCGGGCCGGCCGCCCATCTCGTACTTCAGGAGTTTCCTGGCCTTCTCGGGGTCGGTCTCGCCCTCCCCATAGGCAGGGCAGAGGTGCGTGATCGGACAGGCGCCGCAGGCGGGCCGGCGTGAGTGGCAGACACGGCGGCCGTGGAAGATCACCCGGTGCGAGAGCATCGTCCACTCGCTCTTGGGGAAGATCGTGGCGATCTCGGCCTCGATCTTCACCGGGTCGTCCTGATCGGTCCACTTCCAGCGCCGGGCGAGGCGCATGAAGTGGGTGTCCACGGTGATACCCGGGACGCCGAAGGCGTTGCCGAGGACCACGAAGGCGGTCTTGCGGCCCACGCCGGGCAGGGTGACCAGGTCCTCCAGCCGGCCGGGGACCTCGCCGCCGAAGTTGTCCCGGATGGCGGCAGAGAGGCCCATGATCGATTTGGTCTTGGCGCGGAAGAAGCCCGTCGGGCGGATGAGCTCCTCGACCTCCTCCGGCTGCGCCGCCGCCAGATCCTCCGGCGTGGGGTACTTGGCGAAGAGCGCGGGGGTGGTCTGGTTGACCCGGAGGTCGGTGGTCTGTGCGGACAGGACCGTGGCGATCAGCAGCTGGAAGGCGTTCTCGAAGTCGAGCTCCGGATGGGCGTACGGATAGACCTCGGCGAGCTCGCGATTGATGCGGCGGGCACGCCGGACCATGGCCAGTCGCGTTTCCGATTTGGGCGTTTTCTTCCTTTTGCCGGAGCTGGGCGACTGCTGTTCGCCCACGGCGGAATTCTGCTTACCGGACACGCTGCCAGCCCCCTCGGCCTGTGCTCTCACCGGCGAATTGGACACCCGGCCAGCCTAAAGGCCCCCACCGACATCCGCCCCGGTCCCCCGTAATCCGGCCCCGATCGGGCCCCTGCCGTAGGGAGAGACGCGCCGGTACGTCAAACTTGTTGTGATTGATCGCACGATTGTTTACTACCGGGGTCCGTTCCCCGGTGGTGCCCCACGGGGGCACAGTGTCCCCGGGCCGGCACAGCACAGTCCGGCATCATGGGACCAACGTCCCCTGAGCAGGTCGACAAGGAGAGAACTCGTGGACGACGTTCTGCGGCGCGCCCCGCTCTTCGCGGCGCTCGATGACGAGCAGGCCGCGGAGCTCCGCGCCTCGATGAGTGAAGCGACGCTCGCCCGCGGCGACGCGCTCTTCCACGAGGGCGAACCCGGCGACCGCCTCTACGTGGTCACCGAAGGCAAGGTCAAGCTGCACCGCACCTCCCCCGACGGCCGCGAGAACATGCTGGCGGTCCTCGGCCCCGGCGAGCTGATCGGCGAGCTGTCCCTCTTCGACCCCGGGCCGCGCACCGCGACCGCCACCGCCCTCACCGAGGTCAAGCTCCTCGGCCTCGGCCACGGCGACCTCCAGCCCTGGCTGAACGTCCGGCCCGAGGTGGCGACGGCACTGCTGCGCGCAGTCGCCCGCCGGCTGCGCAAGACCAACGACCAGATGTCCGACCTGGTCTTCTCGGACGTGCCGGGCCGTGTCGCCCGGGCGCTCCTCGACCTGTCGCGCCGCTTCGGCGTGCAGTCGGAGGAGGGCATCCACGTCGTCCACGACCTCACCCAGGAGGAGCTGGCCCAGCTGGTCGGCGCCTCCCGCGAGACCGTGAACAAGGCGCTGGCCGACTTCGCACAGCGCGGCTGGCTGCGGCTGGAGGCCCGTGCGGTGATCCTGCTGGACGTCGAGCGGCTGGCCAAGCGCTCCCGCTGAGCCACGGACCGCCGGGCTCACCCGCGCCGACCCGCGCACCGAGCACATGCACGA
>NZ_JBSGZJ010000040.1:0-29059 GCF_053610925.1 Streptomyces sp. NPDC054847
GGATTAGCAGGGCGGGAAGGCAGATGCGCGCGCGAAGCGTGCGTCTCATGGGGGGCCTCTCCTTCATTCGAGTCCGTGTGGGGGGTGCCTGACGGCAAAGTGGACTGGACCAGTCCGGAGTGCGGACTCAATGTGACATGGCCCTGACACAGACACAAGACCGCCGTCGGCGGCTTGCGCCTACTGGCCGGAGGCAATCACCGGATAGTGGTCGCTGAGATTCGTGTACGTGTACGTGGTGCCCCAACTGGAGACGGACCACGGCACACTGACCTCCTTGATCACCTCATTGGTCCATCCGGAGGGCCTGGCGTGCCCCGCACGGTGCAGAACATGGTCGAGGTCCTCCCGCGGGTCGTCGGGGTAGCGCTCCGCCGCGATCGAGTTCTCCTCGGTGTCGAAGGAGTACGGGTGTCCGGTCCGCGCGTCCGCCCCGGCCAGGCCGGCGTCGGCGAGCATCGAGGTGTACTCGGCCGAGCGGGAGTCCACATTGAAGTCGCCCGCCACGACGACCTGTTCGGACGCCGGGATGTTCTTGGCGTCGAGGAAGGCGTCCATCGCCCGGAACTGACGGCTGCGCATCTCGGCCGCCTCGCCCGCGTCGCAGCCGGGGTCGGTGGACTGCGCGTGCGTGCCCACCACGTGCACCCTGGTGCCGTTCACATCGAGGACCGTGTAGACGAAGCCCTTGTTCGACCACCAGTCGGCGCCGCACGCGTCCTTGTAGACGTACTGCTCCTTGCGGACGATCGGCCATTTGCTGAGGACCGCGACCCCACCGTCCTCCGGGGTGGTCGAGGAGTACGAGCCGCCGGTCGCGTCCCAGCCGTCCTTGCTCCGGCCCATCACCGGCGTACGGTGCGGGTACTGGGCGGCGGCGCCCTGCAGCAGCGCGTCGGACGAGGAGTTGTCGAACGCCTCCTGGAGCACGACGACGTCGTTGCCCCGGAAGAAGGAGGCCGCCGGTATGGCAGCGGCCCGGTGGTCCTGGCCCCAGTTCGGGTAGAGGGACTTGCTGAACAGGAACGCGTTGTACGTGAGGACCTTCAGGCCCGGTGTCGCCCCGGCGGGCGCGGCCGAGGCCGTGGGCGCCGCGCCGGCGAGTGCGGTGGCGGCGAGCACGGCGGACAGGGCGGCGGACACGGCGGCGCCGGGGACACGGCGGAGCTCGATGTGCGGCACAGAATCTCCCGTTCATGGTGGGGGGTTCCACCGGTCGACGGACCGGCGCCGCACATCAAAGCAGCCGTAGTTACCTTCTGGTAATGGGTAGGTGCCCGCTTTCTGTCTCCCGGACGGCGGTCAGGGGCCGAGCGGGAGCTTGAAGCCCACATGCGAGCCGGTAAAGCCGAGTTGCTCGTAGAAGCGGTGGGCGTCGGGGCGGGCCGCGTCCGAGGTCAGCTGGACGAGTCGGCAGCCCTGCTTGCGGGATTCCTCGATCGCCCACTCCATCAGCACCCGGCCGAGCCCCTGGCCGCGCTCCGAGCCGTGGACGCGTACGCCCTCGATGATCGAGCGGGTGCTGCCGCGCCGCGACAGGCCGGGAACGACGGTCAGCTGGAGGGTGCCGACGACGGTCCCGTCGCGCTCGGCCACCATCAGGAACTGGTTCGGATCGCTCCGGAGCCGCTCGTACGCCGTCCGATAGGGCTCCATGTCGTCGGGGGACTCCCGGGTCGCCCCCAACGGGTCGTCGGCGAGCATGGCCACGATGGCAGGGATGTCGTCCGCGACGGCGGACCTGATCACGATATCCGTCATGTGGCGCAGGCTATCCGGGGCCCTGTGCGCCACCCGGCGCGGCCCTGGCCGCACCGCGGGAGCCCGGGCGCGCAGGGGGAGACGGCAGGTCTGTACGGGAGTTGTACGGGTCGGCGGGCGTGACCCGGGTATCGCGGACCCCGTTGAACCCTGGCCGAGTGCAACGGGGTTGGCGTGCGCTGGGTGCGAGCGGGGTGAACTCGGGGACGGAAGGGCGTGAGGACGGTGCGGGACACGCGGAACGGTCGCACAGCGGAGAACACGGGGAGCAGCGACCTGCCGGGGGCGTGGTCGGCGTACGGGCGGCTGCTCCAGCACTTGCGGAAGCGGGCCGGGTTGAACCAGCAGGCGCTCGGGGAGGCCATCGGTTACTCGCTGGAGCACGTCGCCTCGGTCGAGCAGGGGCGTCGGCCGGCGAAGGTGACCTTCACGGTGGCGGCGGACCGGGTGCTGGAGGCGCGGGGCGTGCTGGAAGTGCTCCAGGACGAGGTGGACCGGGCGAAGCTTCCGCAGTTCTTCCGCAACTTCGCGCTGATCGAGGCGGAGGTGGTGAGCCGCTTCTCGTACGACCCACTGCTGGTACCGGGCCTGCTGCAGACGGAAGGTTACGCGCGGGCGGTGTTCGCGGGGCACTGCCCGCCACTGAGCGAGGAGATCATCGACCAGCACACGGAGGCCAGGCTGAGCCGGCAGAAGCTGCTGACACGGGTGCCGCCGGCGGAGCTGTCGTTCGTCGTGAGTGAGGAGGCGCTGCGGAATCCCGTAGGTGATGCGGAGACCATGGCAGGACAATGGCAACGGCTGTTGGACGTCGGCACGTTGCGGAACGTCGAGGTCCAGGTCATGCCGTCCGCCTCGGGGTTCCATGCCGGACTGAACGGCCCCTTCGTGATGCTGGAGACGAAGGATCATCAGCACCTCGGATACATCGAGTCCCAGGAAGTCGGGTGCGTCGTCGGTGATCCGGCAGAGGTGAGCGCCTTCGGGTTGCGGTATGGCAAGCTGCGATCGCAGGCTCTGAACGGCGTCGAGTCTGCGCGGCTCATCGAACGGCTGGCAGGGGAGACATGAGCGTGGAGCAGGTGACCGAGAACGTGGACGGGCTGCGCTGGTTCAAGAGCAGCTACAGCGGGTCAGGTGGCGGCGACTGCGTGGAGGTGGCCGTCCGCCCGGGCGACGTGTACGTACGGGACTCCAAGGTGACGTATGACGGTCCCGTGCTGCGGGTCGGTCGGGACGAGTGGGCCGCTTTCGTGTCACTCGCCGCGGCGTAGGCGCCCTCGCGGTACCCCCGACGCCGGCCGGGCGCCTGCGGTACGGGTCGCATACTGGGAGGTGACCGACCGGGCACACCCAGGAGAGCCGATGAGCCGCGCCACCAGCGACGAACCCCTGCCGCCTCCGCCCGGAGGCGTGCTCTGGGGCCTCGCCGGTGACGTCCGGGCCCTGTTGATGCTGCCCGCGGCGCTCACCATGCAGGTCGCCCATCCCGCCGTCGGCGCGGGTGTCGACGAGCACTCCGTCTTCCGCACCGACCCCTGGGGCCGCGGCGAAAGGTCCCTGCGCTCGCTCCAGCTGTGGATCTACGGCGGCGAGGCGGCCGCCGTAGAGGGCCGCAGGCTCCGCGAACTGCACCGCACCATCCAGGGCACCGACGCGCACGGCCGCCGCTACCACGCGCTGAGTCCGGCCTACTACTCCTGGGTCCACGCCACCGGCTTCCCCGTGTACCGGCACGCCGCCAGGTACCTGGTGCGTGAACTCACCGAGGCCGAGGAGCGGCAGCTGTACGCGGAATGGCTCCAGGTCGGCCGGATACTCGGCATCCACGACCGGGACATGCCGCAGACGATCGAGGAGTTCTGGCCCTACTACCGCAAGGTCCTGGCGGACGAACTGGAGGCCACCGTCGTCGTACGGGAACTGGTGGACGTGGACCAGCCCGTTCCGCCGCCCGACCGGGGACCGCGGGCAGTCCGAGCGGCGCTGCGCGCACTGTGGCCACTGCTGCGCCCGCCGCTGGCCCGGTTCCGCCGGTTCATGACCATCGGACTGATGCCGCCGGACGCCCGAGAGGCCATCGGCCTGCCCTGGACCGACACGCAGGAGCGCCGGCTGCGGCGCTTCGCCCGGGTCGTACGGGCCGTGGTTCCCGTACTCCCCGAGCGGCTGCGCTACCTGCCCCTGGCGCGCGAGGCGCGCCGGGCGGAGCGGCTCAGACCAGGCCCCCACGCTCGATGACGGACGCGTACCAGCGCGCACTGTCCTTGAACGTGCGGCGCTGGGTGGCGAAGTCGACGTGCACGATGCCGAACCGCTTGCTGTAGCCGTACGCCCACTCGAAGTTGTCGAGCAGCGACCAGAGGAAGTAGCCGCGCACGTCGGCGCCGTCCGCGATCGCCCGGTGCACCGCCGACAGATGTGCGTGCAGGTAGGCCACCCGCTCGGGGTCCTTCACCTCGCCGGACGGGTCGGCGTAGTCGTCGTACGCGGCGCCGTTCTCGGTGATCACCAGGGGTACGCCCGGCAGGTCGTCGCGCAGCCGGATCAGCAGCTCGTGCAGCCCGTCGGCGTCCACCGGCCAGTCCATCGCGGTGCGCGGACCGGGCGCGGGCAGGAAACGGACGTGCTGCTCGGCGCCCGCCCACGGGGAGGGGGCCGCCGCGCCGGAACCCGCGGCGACGACGGTGGGGGAGTAGTAGTTGATGCCCAGCGAGTCGATCGGCGTGGAGGTCACGTCCAGGTCCCCGTCGAGGACGAACGACCAGTCGGTGACCGGCGCGGTGTCCCTGACGAGGTCCTCGGGCAGCCGGCCGCGGAAGACGGGGTCGAGGAAGATGCGGTTGCCCACGGCGTCGATACGGCGGGCCGCGTCCAGGTCGGCGGCCGAGTCGGAATGTGCCCGCACCGCGTGGAGGTTGAGCGTCAGCGACACCTCGGCGGACGGCGGCAGCTCGGCGCGCAGCACCTGCGCGGCCCAGCCGTGCGCCAGGTTCAGGTGGTGCGCCGCGCGCAGCGACGCCAGGGGAGAGGTGCGGCCGGGGGCGTGCTCCCCGCTGCCGTAGCCGAGGAAGGCGGCGCACCACGGCTCGTTGAGCGTCGTCCAGGTCGCGACCCGGTCGCCGAGCGCCTCGGCCATGATCCCCGCGTACTCGCCGAAGCGCTGCGCGGTCTCCCGCTGCGGCCAGCCGCCCGCGTCCTCCAGCTCCTGCGGCAGGTCCCAGTGGTAGAGCGTGGCGACCGGGCGGATGCCGGCGCCGCGCAGCTCGTCGACGAGCCGGCGGTAGAAGTCGAGGCCCTTCTGCACGGCGGGACCGCGGCCGGTGGGCTGCACCCGCGGCCACGCGATCGAGAACCGGTAGTCGGTGACACCGAGGCGGCGCATGAGGGCGACGTCCTCGTGCATCCGGTGGTAGTGGTCGGCGGCGATGTCGCCGGTGTCGCCGTTGCGGACCTTTCCCGGGGTACGGCTGAACGTGTCCCAGATGGAGGGCGTGCGGCCGTCCTCGGCGGCCGCGCCCTCGATCTGGTAGGCGGCGGTGGCGGTGCCCCAGCGGAACCCGGCGGGGAACCGGAGTGTCGTCGTGGCGTCGGGGCGTGCGTCGAGCGCGGTCATGAGGTGGAACTCCCAAGGAGTGAGACGTCGGTGCGGAGGCGGTGGATCGGTCAGCCCTTGACCGCGCCCTGCATGATGCCGCCGACGATCTGGCGGCCGAGCAGGCCGAAGACCAGCAGCACCGGGAGCGTGCCCAGCAGGGTGCCCGCCATGATCACGGACTGGTCGTGGACGTAGCCGCCGCCGAGCTGGCGCAGCGCCACCTGGACGGTCGGTTCCTGCGAGGAGAGCGCGACGATCGGCCAGAAGAAGTCGTTCCAGGCGGCCATGAAGGTCAGCATGCCGAGCACGGCCATGCCGGGCCGCGCGATCGGCACCACGATCGACCAGAAGATCCTGGCGGTGGAGGCGCCGTCCACGCGGGCCGCTTCGATCAGTTCGTCCGGCAGCGACTGCACGAGGTACTGACGCATGAAGAAGACACCGAAGGCGGACACCAGCCCGGGCAGGATCACCGCCTGGAGCTGGTTCACCCACTGGAGTTCGGCGATCAGCATGAACAGCGGGATGACGCCCAGCTGCGGCGGGATCATCATGGTGCCGACCGTGATCGCGAGCAGTGCGCCACGGCCGCGGAAGCGCAGTTTGGCGAAGGCGAAACCGGCGAGCGTGCAGCACAGGACGGTGCCGACGGTGATGGATCCGGAGACGATGAAGGAGTTGATCAGCGCCTTGCCGATGTCCGCCTCCTCCATCACCGCCTCGAAGTTGCGGATCAGGTTGGAGCCGGGCAGCAGCGTCGGCGGGACCTTCGCCAGGTCGGCATTGGAACGGCTGGCGGCGACGATCGTCCAGTAGAACGGGAACGCGGAGACCAGCACGGCGGCGATCAGGATGGCGTAGGCGAGCTTGCCGCCCTTCATCGTGCGGCCCGCACCCGACTTCCGCCCGCGGCGCCCCGGCGCCTGCGCCTTCTCGGTGGCCGGCTGCTTCGTCGGCGGTTCGGCGAGCGCGGTCATCGGCCGGCCTCCTTGCGGGAACGACGGCGCGCAATCAGGGCGTTGGCCCCGACGAGCACCAGGATCAGCAGGAACATCACCCAGGCGATGGCGGCGGCACGGCCCAGGTGGAAGAAGCCCCAGCCCTGCTCGTACATGTACAGACCGAGCGTCTGGTACTGGTGCGAGATGCCGCCGGAGATGGAGCCCTCGAACAGCAGCGGCTCACCGAAGAGCTGGGTCGCGCCGATCGTGGAGACGACCACGGTGAACAGGATCGTGGGGCGCAGTCCCGGGAGCGTGACGTGGAAGAACTGCCGCCACCGTGAGGCGCCGTCGACCTCCGCCGCCTCGTAGAGCTCGCTCGGGATGGACTGCATGCCCGCCAGATAGATCAGCGCGTTGTATCCGGTCCAGCGCCAGATGACGATGGTGGAGACGGCGATCTGCGAGGCGACGGTGCCGGTCTGCCAGTCGACCGGGCCGAAACCGACCAGTCCCAGCACATAGTTGATGAGTCCGAAGTCACGGCCGAACAACTGGGCGAAGACGAGCGTGGCGGCGGCCACGGAGGTGGCGTACGGCAGCAGCATCGCGGTCCGCAGGAAGGTGCGGCCACGCAGCCGGTAGTTGAGCAGGTGGGCCAGGCCCAGTGCCATCACCAGCTGCGGCACGGTGGAGAGGACGCCGATGGTGAACGTGTTGCGCAGCGCGGTCCAGAAGAACTCGTCGCCGAAAAGCGCGGTGTAGTTGCCGAGCCCGCGCCACTCCATGTCGCCCGGCGTCTGGAGCTCCACCCGGTAGAGCGAGACGAACGCCGTGTAGATCAGCGGGAAGAGCCCGAAGGCGGCGAACAGCGTGAAGAACGGGGCTATGTAGGCGTACGGCGAGACCTTGCGCCAGGCGCGCCGCACGGCCGGCGGCCGGGGCGGCGAGACCGGCTTCGCGGAAGCGGTGAGGGTCACGGTGCGGCCCTTCGAGGATGAGTCGGTACGGGGCGGGGGCCTTCGGGCCGGGCCGGTGCGGGGAGTGGTCGGGATGCGGACCGGCCCGAAGGAGCTGCTCGGCGGGCGTCAGCCGATGGTGTTCTCGACGCCCTTCTTCGCGTTCCCCCACGCCTTCTCGGACGAGATGCCCTTGCGTTCGACCTCGCTCAGCGCGTTGGTGATCTGCTGGTTGACGTTCTGGTCGTGCACACCGAGGACCTGGACCGGGGCCGCCTTGGCCGCGTCACCGAAGATCTGCCCGATCGGCGCGCCGGAGAAGTAGGGGTCGGTGGCGCCGGCGACCTTCTCGATCGCGCCGGTGGAGGAGGGGAAGTTGCCCTGCTTCTGGAAGAGCTTGGCCTGCTGCTCGGGGGCGGTGAGCCACTGGATCAGCTCGTACGCCTCCTTCTTGTGCTTGGCCGCGCGCGGCACGGAGAGGTAGGAGCCGCCCCAGTTGCCCGCGCCGCCGGGCAGCTTCGCGATGTCCCACTTGCCCTTGCCCGAGTCACCGGCCTGGCCCTTGATGTAGCCGAGCATCCAGGCGGGGCAGGGGATGGTGGCGAAGGAACCGGCGGCGAAGGCCTGGTTCCACTGCGGAGACCACTGGTCGAGCTTGGCGCTCAGGTCGCTCTCGGCCGCCTTGACGGACGTGTCCCATGCGGTCTTCAGGGCCGGGTTGGTCTCCCAGATCAGCTTTCCGGAGGCGTCGTAGTAACGCTCCTCCTCCTGGCCGATCATGATGGAGAAGAGGCTGCCGACGCTGTCCAGCCAGGCGCTCTTGGCGGGTGCCTTGGCCTTGTACTGCTTGCCCAGCTCGAGGTAGCCGTCCCAGGTCGACCACTTCTTCGCGAGTTCCTCGCGGTCGGTGGGCAGCCCGGCCTGCTTGAACAGGTCGGTGCGGTAGCACATGGCCTCGGGGCCCACGTCCGTGCCGAGACCGAGGACGGCGCCGTCCTTCGTCGTGGCGGCGGCCCACTTGGCGTCCGCGAACTGGCTCTTCAGCTTGTCCGCGCCGTACTTCTTCAGGTCCTCGAACTTGTCGGCCTGCTGCTGGGTGACCGACGCGATCCGGCCGACCTCGATGCCCTGGACGTCCGCGAGACCGCCGCCGCCGGCCAGCCGGGTCTGCAACGACTTCCAGTAGTCGGCCTCGTCCTCGGTGTCGGTCTGCTTGATCGTGATGTTCGGGTGCAGCTTCTGGTACTCCGCGTAAAGGCCGGCCTCCTTGTAGCCGAAGGAACCGAAGAGGTCGACGGTGAGCGTGACCTTCCCGCCCTCGCCGTCGGAGGCCGTGTCCGAGGAGCCGGACCCGCAGGCGGCGAGCAGGGCCCCGGCGAGCGTGACCGCACCCAGGCGGACGGCGGCCCTTTTGGCGGCTCTGGCTATGGGCATGGGAAGCCTCCCTTGGCTTCGGGGTGGGACGAGAGCGCTTGAGAGCGCTCTCAAATATGCGCTTGGAGCGTGCCCTCACGTGACTCTTCGCGTCAAGACTCGAAGACATAACGGTCTGGACTCGGGTATCAACTGCCAGCTGTGTTCGGTCTATTGACACTTGTGTTTCGCGGGTTTTACGTTTCGGCCATCTGAGAGCGCTCTCAGCCACCCCTACCCGTGATGACTTGAGGTGCCGTTCATGCCAGCCCCCCGCACCAGGCCGGCCGCCGCGCTGGTCCTGGCCTCAGCCCTGGCCGCTGTCGGCCTGGGCCCGGCCGCCGCACCCGCGGCCGCCGCCACCGTCCCCATAGGCTCCGGCAGCTACTCCGACACCCGCCCCGCCGGCACGTCCGGGCCGACCACCAACACCGGAGCCCCGGTCACCCCCAAGGTCACCGCCGCGGCCAAGAGCTGGCCGGTGCCCACCAACGACTGGTGGTCCTCCCTCGCCTTCCAGCGCTACGGCGACAACCCGTACTCGACCCCCATGTACGGGCACCCCCTCACCTACCAGGCCACCGCCGGCGGGCTCGACGTGGGCTACCCCACCACCCCCGCGATCGTCGGCGACGGCCGGCAGTACGAGTTCGCCCACAAGCGCGACCTCACCATCGGCCTGACCGGCCTCAACTCGCCGGACACCAAGGCCGACGACTGGTCCGACTGGACGGTCACCCCCTACTGGTCCGACGGCACCCGCACCTTGCGGACCACCATCGGCCACGGCATGCCGTTCGTGTACGCCAAGGGCTCCGGCGGGAACGCGCAGATCACCACCGCCGCCGCGCCCGCCGTCTTCGCCGACCAGGGCAACGTCCTCGGCATCACCGTCGCCGGACACCACTACGCCCTCTTCGCCCCGACCGGCAGCGACTGGAACATCTCCGGATCCACGCTCACCGCGGGCCTCGGCTCCAAGGACTACTTCTCCGTGGCCGTCCTGCCCTCCACGGGGGCGCTCGCGACGTACAAGAAGTACGCCTACAGCTTCGTCACCGGCTCCCAGGCCGCGTGGAGCTACACCGGCGGCACGGTCAAGGCCACGTACACGCTCACCACGGAGGCCAAGGAGGGAACCGAGCGCGGCACACTCCAGGCCCTCTACCGCCACCAGTGGCTGAACACCACGGACCCGCTCACGACCCACACCTACGTCTCGCCGCGCGGCATCATGAAGGTGCGGGAGTCCGCATCCTTCACCACCAGCCAGAAGGCCTCCCCAGTGCTGCCGGCCCTGCCGAAGTCGGACGCCGTCGACACGGCCCGGTTGCGTGGCTATCTGAACGAGGTCGCGAACGCCTCCGACCCGTTCTCAGGCGCCACCGACACGTACTGGACCGGCAAGGCGCTCGGCCGTCTCGCCCAGCTCGTGCCCGTGGCCGAGCAGATCGGTGAGACCGGTACCCGCGACAAGCTCCTCGGCCTGATCAAGGGCAGGCTCCAGGACTGGTTCACCGCGGGCGGCGCGAACGAGTTCAGCTACGACAGGGACTGGAAGACCCTCACCGGCTACCCGGCCTCCTACGGCAGCGACACCGAGCTCAACGACCACCACTTCCACTACAGCTACTACGTGTACGCCGCGGCGATCGTCGCCCAGTACGACCAGGCCTGGGCCGCCGACTCCGCCTGGGGCGGGATGGTCAAGACCCTGGTGCGGGACGCCGCCAACGCGAGCCGCACCGACACGGCCTTCCCCTTCCTGCGCGGCTTCGACATCTACGCCGGGCACAGCTGGGCCTCCGGCCACCAGGGCTTCGCCGCCGGCAACAACCAGGAGTCCTCCTCCGAGTCCACCAACCTCAGCGCCGCCCTGGTCCTGTGGGGTTCGGCCACCGGTGACACCGCGCTGCGCGACCTCGGCACGTATCTGCTGACCACGGAGGCGGAGTCGATCGCCCAGTACTGGTTCGACGCCGACGAGCAGGTCTTCCCGTCCTCCTTCGGCCACGACACGGCCGGCATGGTCTGGGGCAGCGGCGCCGCCTACGCCACCTGGTGGACCGCCAACCCGGAGGAGATCCACGGCATCAACGTCCTCCCCGTGACCGGCGGTTCGCTCCACCTCGGTGGGGAGAAGGCCGCGATCCGGCGCAACATCGCAGAGATGGAGCGCGAGAACGGCGGCCCGGCCGTCGAGTGGCGCGACATCCTCTGGGAGTTCCAGTCGCTGGCCGATCCCGCCGCGGCCAAGGCCAAGTGGGACGCGGGCCACGCCGGCTACGCCCCTGAGCAGGGCGAGTCCAAGGCCCACACGTACCACTGGATCTCCACCCTCGACCGGCTGGGCGCGCCCGACACCACGGTGACCGGCAACATCCCGACGTCCGCCGTCTTCACGAAGGGCACCACACGGATCTACGCCGCGCACAACCACGGCGCCACGGCCCGCACGGTGACCTTCTCCGACGGCAAGACCCTCTCCGTGCCCGCCCGTTCCACCGCGACCGGCACCGGGACCGGCGGCGGCGAGCCCGACCCCGACCCGGATCCGCCGACGGGCAACACCTTCCAGCTGCGCAGCGGAGGCACGCTGACCACGGCCACCGGTGGCACGGCGGGCAGCGACACCATCGCCTCCGCCGGCGGCGCCAACCATGACGGCACCCCGCACCAGCCGCTCGTCTACGAGATCCGGGGCGTCAACGGCACCGTCACCCCGGGCGCGTCCACCGCCTTCCGCCTCCAGGTCGACGCGGGCAGCACGGTCGGACTCGGCCAGCAGGCGCGCATCAGCTACGACCTCACGGGCGACGGCACCTTCGAACGGACGGAGACGTACCACTACTTCGCGACCGACCCGGTCACCGGCTGGGAGGAGTACGCACACTCCCGCGGCCTCAAGGCCTCCACCGGGACGCTCGGCAACCTCAACGGCGGCACCGTGCGCCTCGAGGTGTGGAGCGCCATCGGCAACGGCACCGCCAAGCTCCAGACCGGGACCGACAAGTCGGTGCTGGTGATCCCCTACGGCTGAACCGCTCCCCCCACAGGAACGCGGCGGGCGTCGGAGGTCAGGCCGATGCCCGCCGCACCAGTGTTGTCGGGGTGATGACGGACGCGGGGGCGTCGCCCCCCGCCTCGTTCAGCAGCCTCATCAGCAGCCGGACCATCAGCCTGCCCATGCCCTCGACGTCCTGGCGCACCGTGGTCATGGGCGGCTCCGTCGTCCCGACGACCGAGGCCATGTCGTCGAACCCGACCAGGGCCACGTCCTCCGGTACCCGGACGCCGCGCTCACGCAGGGTGCGCAGCGCGCCCGACGCCATCAGGTCGTTGGAGACGAAGACGCCGTCCACGTCCGGGCGGCGGTCGAGCAGCTCGGCCATCGCCCGGGCACCGCTCTCCTCGGTGAAGTCGCCCTGGCAGAAGAGGCCGGGGTCGGCGTCCACCAGGACGTCGTGGTAGCCGTCTATGCGGTCCAGCGCGGAGGTCTGGTCGCGGGGGCCGGCGATGTGCGCGATGTTCCTGCGGCCCAGCGAGACCAGATGACGCACCGCCTCCCGGGCGCCGCCGCGGTTGTCGGCGTCCACGTAGGGCACGGCCAGGTCGGAACCGGCGGCGGGACGCCCGCCGAAGACCGTGGGGATCTTCGTCCTGCTGATGAGCGCGGGCAGTCGGTCGTCGTTGTGGAGGGAGAAGGCGAGCGCGCCGTCGACGTGCCCGCCGCCGAGGTAGCGGGCGATCCGGTCATGGTCTCCGGGGCCCTCCACCCACAGCAGCACCAGCTGGGAGTCGTGCGCCGTGAGCTCACGGCTGATTCCCCGGACCTGTTGCTCGAAGAAGGGGTCGGAGAAGATCCGGAACTCCGGCTCCGCGATGATCACCGCCACCGCGCCGTTGCGCCGGGTGACCAGGGTGCGCGCCGCGTGGTTCGGTACGTAGCCGAGCTCCTCGACCGCCCTGCGCACCTTGTCGACCAGGGGTGCGCGCACGCCCGCACCCCCGTTGACGACCCGGGAGGCCGTGGCACGGGAGACGCCAGCGCGCGCCGCGACGGCTTCCAGGGTGGGGCGGGACCCCGTGGTCTGCTCGGTCAAGGCGGGTGCTCCTCGTCTGCTCCGGTGCTCCGGCACGCCGGTCGGTGGCATGATCCGATACCGACAGGATATCCGCCCCGGCCGACAGTCTGAGAGCGCTCCCAGTGCGGCGCCCCCTGGTCCGCGGCCCGGGCCGTGCCCGGCGGCACGGCGGAGTGTGGATGCCGGCCACACCGTGCCAAGACATGCAGACTGTGTCCGGACGGGACATCTGCCGCGAGCCGGACGGACGGGCAGGCCCAAGCACACCACGGGCAGCCGTCGTTGACCGCCCCCTGTCGCGGCGCAGTCGGCCGGAGTACCTTTCCGGGGCCATGCCGATACGTGTACCGGACCGGATCCCCGGAGGCAGTATCCGAATGACGACCCGAATCCGTGTCCGCACGCTCGCCCTGACGGCAGCCGCCGCAGCGCTCGCGGTGCCCCTGGTCACCGGCCCCGCCGAAGCGGCGTACACCACACCCCGTACCGGCTTCGAGAACAGCGGGGGCGCGCGCTGGACCGGTGAGGAGGAGGAACGGGCCTTCCTCGCCGACGTCGACCGCGCCGCTGAACGGATGTCCGTCGAGCAGATCGGCACGACCGTACAGGGCCGTCCGCTGCGGCTCGTCCACCTCGGTAACGAGACGTCCCCGCACACGGTGCTGCTGATGTGCAGTCAGCACGGCGACGAGCCGGCAGGCCGCGAAGCCTGCCTGACCACCGTCCGCGACCTCGCGTTCGCCCGCGACGAGGCGACCCGTCGGCTGCTGTCCCGCACACGCCTGCTCGTCCTGCCCACCGCCAATCCCGACGGCCGTGCCGCCGGCACCCGGGGGAACGCGGACGGCGTCGACGTCAACCGCGACCACATCGCGCTGAAGACCGCGGAAGGGCGTGCCGTCGCGGCCGTCATCCGCGACCGGCAGCCGGACATCGTCTACGACCTGCACGAGTACGGCGCCACACCGCCCTACTACGACAAGGACCTTTTCGACCTGTGGCCCCGGAACCTGAACACGGACGCCGCCGTGCACCATGAGGCGCGGACCCTGTCCGGGACCTACGTCCGGCCCGCCGCGAACCGTGCGGGCCACTCCACCGGCACCTACGGCATCTGGACGGACCCCGTCACCGGCGAGCCCCTCCGGCAGACCGCGGGCGACGGACAGGAGCGCATCCTGCGCAACGCCGGCGGCCTCAAGCACGCGGTGGGACTGCTGATCGAGAGCCGCGTCGACGCCCTGACCCCGCAGGAGAAGGCCGATCCGGCGCTCAATCACCGCCGCCGGGTCAGCAGCCAGCTCTCCGCTCTGAGCGGCCTGTTCGCCTTCAGTGCCGAGCGGCTCGGCCGGATCGAGGCCGCCACCGCGGCGGCCCGGCGCACGGGCTTCGCGGACCGCGGACCGGTGTACCTGGGCGGCGCCGACAACGACCCGGCGGAACCGGACGAGACGATCGCGGACCCGCCGTGCGCCTACCGTCTCGACGCCGGCCGGTACGCAGAGGTCAAGGACGAACTCGCTCTCCACGGCGTCTTCGCCCGGCCCGTCGCCGACGGCGCCGTCGTACCGCTGCGACAGTCCCTGCGGAACCTGGTCCCGCTGCTGCTCGACACCCGTGCGGCCTATCGCATCATCACGGGAGAACCGGTGGAAGCCTGTTGATACCGGGAGGAGTGTGACTCGTGTGGTAGGGGGTAGCGGGGAGTGAAATCAGGCTCCGCGGAATCATGAAAGGTGCCCCGTGTCGCGCGACGTAGAAAAGCCGGGCAAACGGCTGTGGTATCCCGTCAAGGCGGCGCTACCGGGCCGCCATCCGCACGAAGACAGAGCACCCGTCACGGACCGGGTGGTGTTCGGCGTGACGGCGGTGCTCACACTCGCCTTCGTGTTCTGGGGCTCGGTGTTCACGGAGACGCTGGAGAGCGCCTCCGACACCTTGCTGAACGGCCTGATGCACAACGGCGGCTGGGCGTTCGTCCTGGCCGCCTCGGGCTTCGTGGTCTTCGCACTGTGGCTCGCCATCAGCCGCTACGGCCGGATCCCGCTCGGACAGGAGCACGAGGGACCGGAGTTCCGCACCGTCTCCTGGGTCGCGATGATGTTCAGCGCGGGCATGGGCATCGGCCTGATGTTCTACGGAGTCAGCGAACCGCTCGCGCACTACACGACGCCGCCGCCGGGCACCGACCCGATCGACTCGGCGGACGCGATGGAGACCGCTCTCGCGACCACGCTCTTCCACTGGACCCTGCACCCGTGGGCGATCTACGCGGTGGTCGGCCTCGCCATCGCCTACAGCACGTTCCGGCGCCGCAGGCGGCAGAACATCAGCGCCGTCTTCGAGCCGCTGATGGGCAAGAAGCGGGCAGAGGGGGCGCCGGGCCGGGTGATCGACGTCCTGGCGATCTTCGCCACGCTCTTCGGCTCCGCGACGTCGCTGGGCCTCGGCGCCCTGCAGATCGGCAGCGGATTCCAGGAACTCGGCTGGATGGAGAAGGCCGGTACGGGACTGCTCATCTCCATCATCGCGGTGCTGACCGTGTGCTTCGTGTTCTCGGCCGTGTCGGGTGTGGAGCGGGGCATCCAGTGGCTGTCCAACACCAACATGGTGCTGGCGATCGTGCTCGCCCTGTTCGTCTTCGTCGCCGGACCCACCATCCTCGTACTGGACCTGATTCCCACCTCGCTCGCCTCCTACTTCGAAGAACTGCCGCAGCTCGCGGGCCGGACGGAGGCGGCGACCGGCGGCGGTGACGTCGCGGACTGGCTGAGCAGCTGGACGGTCTTCTACTGGGCCTGGTGGATCTCGTGGACGCCCTTCGTCGGCATGTTCATCGCGCGCATCAGCCGCGGCCGAACCATCCGTCAGTTCGTCGGCGGCGTCATCCTGGTGCCGAGCACGGTCAGCCTGGTCTGGTTCGCCGTCTTCGGCGGCACCGCGATGAAGCTTCAGGAACAGCGCAGGCTGGGCGACGAGACGACACCGGAGGGTCAGCTCTTCGGCGTGCTCCAGGAGTTCCCGATCGCCTCGGTGATGAGCCTCCTGGTGATGGTCCTCGTCGGCATCTTCTTCGTGTCGGGCGCCGACGCCGCGTCGATCGTGATGGGCACGCTGTCTCAGAAGGGCACCTTCGAACCGGCGCGGGTCGTCGTCATCTTCTGGGGCGTGGTGACCGGCGCGGTGGCCGCCGTGATGCTGCTCGTCGGCGAGGGCAAGGGTGACGCGCTCGCCGGCCTTCAGCACCTGACGATCCTTGTCGCGGCGCCGTTCGTGCTGGTGATGATCGGTATGTGCGTGGCCCTCATGCGCGACCTGCGCCAGGACCCGCTGATCGTCCGGGGCGAGATCGCCGAGGAGGCGGTGGAGACCGCGGTGATCGCGGGACACGAGAAGTACGCGGGCGAGTTCGAGATCCGCATCGGCCCGGGAACCGGCCCGGAGGCGGGCCAGATCCCCGTCGAGGAGGAGACCCCGCCGGAGTCGGACGAGGACCCGGAACGGCGCAAGGACCGCCCGGACCAGGGCTGACGAATCCGGCCTGAGCGGGATTCACCGGCGCGGGCGGCAGCGACCGTGGGCGACGAGGAAGGCCGTGGGTCACGGGTGTGGTCACGCCCTCGTGGCCCGCGGCGCTTCCGGTTGCCAGCCCACGGCCTCGCCGCCGACGCCTCCCCGCCGGGCACCCTGTTCGCCGCGCCGTCCTGGCCGCTGTCAGGCCTTTCTGGAGCGCTGCTCGCGCGGCGGAAGGAGTTGTTCCCTCAGCGCCGTGAGCTGGTGCGAGTGCTCGACCGCGCGGGTCTCGTCCAGGGTCGTGAGGGCCAGCAGCAGCGCGTCGGCGACGACCAGTCCCGTCAGGGCCTCGTTGGTGATGCCGGTCGGTGTGTGGGGCGCGGTGAGGATCGCGTCGACCCGGTCCTCGAACGCCTCGCCCAGTTCGTCCGTCACGAAGACGACCTTCGCCCCCACCGACCGGGCACGCTCCACCAGCACCGTGAGCTCCGACAGCGGCCGGCCGGGCTGGAAGATGACCACGGTGTCGCCCTGCGCCAGTGACAGCAGCGGGTCGGCGAGCGCGAACCCCGTGGCGCCCACGAACCGCGCGCGGCGGCCGATGCGGCCCAGGGCCAGAGCGAGATGGCGCGCCGCGAGCTCGCACGCGGCGACGCCGTAACAGAACACCTCACGGGCGTCGGCGAGCGCGGCCACGGCCTGCTGGAGGGCGTCGGTCCCGGTGAGGCGCCGGCACTGGTCGATGCGGTCCTGCGTCTCGTCGAAGACGTCGTTCCAGATGGTCTGCAGGTCCTGGCCGACGTGCGCGATGCGCTGTTTCAGCCGGACCTCGGGAGCCAGCGCCGAGGTGAAGTCCGCCGCCAGTTCCCGCTTCAGCGCGGGAAGTCCCGCGTAACCCAGGCGCTGGAGGGCGCGGACGACCGTGGCGTTGCTGGTGCCGCTGGCCGTCCCCAGCTCCTGTGCGCTGGCGAACATCACCTGCTCTGCGGGCGCGCTGACCAGGTACTGCGCGACGGTGCGCTCGGCGGCCGACAGCTCGTCCCACTGGTCGCGCACCGTGGCGCGAAGGCGGGTCAGACCGCCGGGCGCGGCGCTGCCGGATTCTGGATTCTTCATTACAGGTATTGACTCCTACGTTACGGCCGTTACGCTCGTGTGTATTCTGTTCCAGGATCTCGATATCTCGGAACGAACATTACAGCACGCATGTGTCCCGAGGAGTCCCCGCGATGAAACACGCCCTTCCCGTCATCGAAGTGTCGGGGACCCCCGTCGAGCGCGGCCGCCAGTACGGAGCAGCGGTCGCCCCGCAGATCGGGACCGCTCTCGCTTACTACGCCGAGGCGTTCGGAGCATCCTCCGGCCTCACCTGGCAACAGGTCACCTCCCGGGCGGCCCGCTGGCTCGAGCCCGTCCGTGACTACGCACCCCACCTCCTGGAGGAGATGCAGGGCATCGCCGCCGGCGCCGGCGTCGGCCTGCTCGACGTCCTCGCGCTCAACGCACGCGGCGAGGTCATCTACGACGACTCGTTCGCACGGATGCGGGAGCACGACGGCCCCGGCGCGCGGGTCCCGGAGGAGGAGCCGCCGGACGGCTGCACCTCGTTCGCCGCGTACGGCCCCGCCAGCGGCGACGGCCACGTATGGGCGGGCCAGAACTGGGACTGGCGCGCCGGGGTCGCGGACACCGTCGTCATGATCCGCGTGGTCCAGCCGCCGAAACCGACCGTCGTCATGCAGGTGGAGGCCGGACAGATCGGCCGCCAGGGCGCCAACTCCGCCGGCATCGCACTCAACGCCAACGGGCTCGGCGGCCGCTTCGACGACACGGTCGGCATCCCGCAGACCGTGATCCGGCGCAGCGTCCTCGACCGCTCCACGATCACCGACGCCCTCGACGAGCTCTGCCGCACCCGCGCGCACATCGCCAGCAACGCCCTGCTGACGTGCCGCGAGGGATTCGCCATCGACCTCGAGACCACGCCGGCCGGCCACGGCTGGATGTACCCGACCGACGGCCTGCTGGTGCACGGCAACCACTACCAGGCCGGCGTCCCCGCCGCCCTCGCCGCGGGCTACCGCCCGATGGCCGCCGACTCCCTCGTGCGGGTGCCCCGCGCGGAGGAGGGCCTGCGCCTGCTACGAGAGTCCACCGGCGCGGACGAGTCGCGGAAGCTCATCAAACAGGCGATGTCGGACCACCTGGGCCACCCCGAGTCGCTGTGCACCCACATCGACCCCCGAAGACCACAGGTCAAGCAGTGGCAGACGCTCGTCTCCTCGTGCGTCGACCTCACCACCGGCGACTACCACGTCACGGCGGGCACCCCCTGCGACCGCGAGTACCAACACCTGCCCTGGAATCTCTACGACGGCCCCCACGCCCCGAACTGACGCTGTTTCCGCTCTTCGCCCTTCCCCGCTCAGGAGCCCAGCATGAAGCTCAGAACCACCGTCGCCGCCGCCGGCCTCGCCGGGGCGATGGCCCTCACCACCGCGTGCAGCGGCGCGGACACCACCCGCCCGGCGGGAGCCGGCGCCACCGCCGACGCCGCCCAGCTCACACTCACACCCACCACCGCGAAGGCCAAGGGCGAAGTCCCCACCGTCAACTGGCTGCTGGAGGACGAACCGGACTCCCTCGACCTGGACACCCAGGGCGGCAGCGCCGGCCGCACCGTCCTCAGCAACGTGTGCGAGCGGCTGTACCAACTCCGGCCCGACATGTCCGTGCAGCCCTCCCTGGTCCGGCAGGCCACCCGACCGGACGCCAAGACCCTCGTTCTCGCCCTGCGCGACGACGTCCTCTTCCACGACGGATCCGCGATGACGGCGGACGACGTCCTGTTCAGCCTCCAGCGCCACGCCCGGCCGGACATGGAGCAGTCCGACGAGTTCGACAACGTCGCGGAGATGACCAGGAGCGGCGACCTCGAGATCACCATCACGTTCAAGCAGCCGGACGCGCTGTTCACCAAGGCGCTGGCCGGTGACGCCGGACTGGTCTACAACCGCGAGCAGGTCGAGAAGTCCGGCAAGGACTTCGGCACTCCCGGACAGCCCGACGCCTGCTCGGGCCCCTACCGGCTCGCCGACTGGAAGTCCGGCGACTCGATCGTCATCAACCGCAGCGACACCTACTGGGGCGAGAAGCCCCTCACCCAGCAGGTCGTCTTCCGCTGGGCCGACGACAGCGCCATGGTGAACGCGTTGAAGACGGGCGCCGCCGACGGCACGTACGCGGACTCCATCAGCACGGCCGCCGCACTACGGGGCACCAAGGGACTCGACCAGCACTACGGACCGAGCACCGCCGCCCTCGCCCTCATCCCCACGGAACGCGGCGGGCTCGCCGACCCGGACATCCGCAGGGCCCTCGCGCTCGCCCTGGACCGCGCGGGCATCGCCCGCTCCGGCTACGGCGGACTCGTCGAGCCGTGGGCCACCCCCGTCGGATCAGGCGCCTGGGGCTACGAGAAGGAAGCCTTCGCCGACGCCCAGAAGCAGCTCGCGGGCGCCCCGGCCCGCCCCACCGCCGACGACATCGCCGCGGCGAAGAAGCTCGTGGAGAACGCCAAGGCGGCTCCCGACAAGCCGATCGTCATCGGCACGGACAGCAGCCAGGGTCGCCTGGTGATCGCCAACGCCGTCCGCGCCGCGCTCCAGCAAATCGGCCTGAAGGGCCAGATCAAGACCGTCCCGCCCGCCGAGTACGGCGAGTTCTACGGCGACAAGCAGGCCCGCGCCGACATCGACGTGCTCGTCGCCGACTGGTACATCTCCAAGAGCGACCCCATCGGCTTCTACGACAACGGCCTCTCCGACAGCTCCAACAACTGGGTCGGATTCCGCAGCCCGGAGTACGACAGCAAGGTCAAGGAAGCGATGCGGACGCTGGACGACAAACAGCGCGCCGCGCTCGTGATCGACGTACAGCGCCGGTTCAGCGAAGCCGCGGTGTGGATCCCCGTCGCGCAGATGCCCACGGCCCTCGTCATCGACGACAAGCTGACCGGCCCGCCGGCGTCCATGGCGTACCTCTACTACCCCTGGGCCGCGGCGCTCGGTGCGAAGTGAGCTGAACGACCATGATCGCCGCAATCGGGCGACGGCTCGGAGGACTGTTCGCCACACTGCTGGCCGCCTCCTTCGTGATCTTCGCCGCCGTGTACGCCGCCCCCGGCGACCCCGCCGTCTTCCTGGCCGGGGGCCGCGACAAGCTCACCCCCGAGCGGCTGGCCGCCGTCCGGGAGCAGTACCACCTCGACGAGCCGCTGGTCGTCCAGTACGGCCGCTGGCTCTGGGACTGCCTCCACCTCGACCTCGGCCGCTCGTTCCAGTACGGGGACCAGGTCGCCGATCTGCTGGCGGCACGGTTCCCCACCACCCTCGCCCTCGTCGCCTATGCCACCGTCCTCTTCGTGGTCCTGGGCGTCGGCGCGGGGATCCTCGCCGCCGTCCGCCGCGGCGGCTGGGTGGACTCCGCGGTCGTCGGCGGCACCACCCTCGCCGCGTCCGTCCCCTCGTTCGTCGGCGGCATTGCCCTCGTCGCGCTGTTCGGGGTCCAACTCCGCTGGTTCCCGGTGACCGGCAGCGGCGAAGGCTTCGCCGGCACGGTCCACCACCTCACCCTGCCCGCCGTTGCCATGGCGCTCGGAGCGCTCGCCGTCATCAGCCGGGTCACCCGCCAGGCCATGGTGGACGCGGGCGCGGCCGACCATGTCGCCGTCGCCCGCGCCTCCGGGATCCCGGAGCGGGAGATCGTCCGCCGGCACGTCCTGCGCAACGCGCTGGGCCCGATCATCACCATGTGCGGCCTGGTCACCGCCGGAATGCTCGCCGGGACCGTCGCCATCGAGACCGTCTTCGGGCTGAGCGGCATCGGCTCGCTGCTCGTCGGCGCGATCAACAGCCATGACTTCCCGGTCGCCCAGGCGGTCCTGCTGCTGATGGTCACCGGCTATGTCGTGGTCACCACCGTCGTCGACCTGGTGCATCCGCTGCTCGACCCCCGCCTCAAGGCCGTGAGGAGCCCCGCATGACCGCCGTCCCCGCCGGCGGGCTGCTGCCCGTCGGCAAGCGCACCCGCCGCTCCGCCGGAGCGGTGGTGGCGGCCGGCTTCCTCGGACTGGTGGTCCTCGCCGCCGTGTTCGCCCCGCTGCTCGCCCCGTACCCGCCGGACGCCGTCGACCTCTCTTCTTCCCTCGTCGGCACCGGCCCGGAACATCCGCTCGGCACCGACGCGTCCGGCCAGGACCTGCTCTCCCGCGTGCTGTACGGCGCCCGGACGAGCCTGATAGCACCGGTCCTGCTGCTCGCGTTCGCGTCCGTCCTCGGTGTCGCGCTGGGCACCCTGGCCGCCTGGCGCGGCGGATGGGTGGACACACTGGTGTCGCGTGCCACGGATGTGATGTACGCCTTCCCCGGCCTGCTGTTCGTCGTCCTGATCATCGCCGTGTTCGGCGCCGGTATGACCACCTCCGTGCTGGGGCTCGGGCTCGCCTTCGCCCCCACGATCGCCAAGTACACGCGCAGCGTCGCCCTTTCCGAGCGGGCGAAGCCGTACATCGACGCCTACCGGGTGCAGGGCATGGGAGGCGCGCGGATATGTGTGCGCCACCTGGTCCCGAATCTCGCACGGTCGATCGCCGGCTACCTCGTCGTCCTGTTCGGCGAGGCACTCATGAGCCTCGCGACGCTCAGCTATCTGGGCTTCGGCGCCCAGCCGCCCAGCTCCGACTGGGGCCTGATGGTGCAGGAGGGCCAGTCGGCCATCGTGCAGGGCGCCCTGCTGCCCGCGCTGGTGCCGGGCACCGCCATCGCTGCCGTCGTGGTGGCCTTCAACGTCGTCGGGGTCCGCGCCGCCGACCGGCTCGGATCCAGGAGGTAGCCGCGCCATGCTGCTCGACATCGAGAACCTGACCGTCCATCTGCCGGGCGCCGCCCGTCCGTTGTTGGCGGAGGTGTCCCTCCAGGTCCGCACCGGCGAGGTCGTCGGCCTCGTCGGTGAATCCGGCTCGGGCAAGTCCACCACCGCGAAGGCCGCGCTGAGCATCCTCCCCGACGGCGCGCGGACGGAGGGGAGGGTGCTGGTCGACGGAGCGGACGTGCTGCCGATGACCGGGACACGCCTGCGCGAACACCGTGCCCGCACGGTGGCCATGGTCCACCAGGACCCGCGCTCCGCCCTCAACCCCGTGCGCCGGATCGGCGACTTCCTCGTCGAAAGGCTGGTCCGCCCCGGTGAGGGCTCCCGTAAGGAGAGGCACAGAGCGCTGGGCACCGCGGTCGAACTCCTCGACGCGGTCGGCCTGCCCGACCCCGAACGACGCGTCAGACAGCGGCCGCACGAGATGTCCGGAGGCATGCTGCAGCGCGTCGTCATCGCCGGTGCGCTCGCCGCCGAGCCTCGTCTGCTGCTCGCCGACGAGGCCACCAGCGCCCTGGACGTCACCACCCAGGCGGAGATCCTCGCCCTGTTGCGCAAGCTGCGCGGACAACGGGAGCTGGGCGTGCTGTTCATCACCCACGACCTGCATCTCGCCGCCGCCTACTGCGACCGGGTGTACGTGATGTACGCGGGCCGTGTCGTCGAGGAACAGCAGGCGCGACGCCTCTTCGGTGACGCCCGGCATCCGTACACCAGGGGACTGCTGGACTGCTCGCCGGAACTGGGCGGGACACGACGGGCGATCCGTCCGATACCCGGCCGGCCCCCGTCACTCGCGGACGCCTTCCCCGGCTGCCCCTTCACGGCACGCTGCCCCCACAGTGAGCCGGCGTGCGAAACCTGGACCCCGGAGCCGCTGCCCCTCGCCGGCGCCGGCACGGCCGCCTGCCGCCGGATCGGCGAACTGCCCCCGGTCGGTCCGTCCGGCAAGCCGGAGGCAGGCACCGCCGAGGACCCCGTACAACCGGCCGCACCGGCCGTCAGGAGCACACCATGAACGGCAACAGCCCCCAGGACGGCGCCTCCCTGCTCGTGGTCGAAGGGCTCCGCAAGACCTTTCGGCTGCCGGGCGGCGGCACTCTCACCGCGGCCGACCAGGTCTCGTTCACCCTGCCGGAGGGCGGTTCCGTCGGCATCGTCGGCGAGTCGGGCTCCGGCAAGAGCACCGTGGCCCGCATGCTGGCCGGTCTCGAGAGACCCGACGCGGGCACCGTCACCGTGAACGGCCGGGACCGGCGCTCCGCGCGCCGCGGCGGCCGCTCCCGGCGCGACCGGCTGGCCCGGGCACGCGAGATCCAGATGGTCTTCCAGGATCCCTACGTCTCCCTCGACCCGCGGCTCACCGCGGGCCAATGCCTGCGCACCGCCCTGCGGCTGCACGGGCACCCCGCGGTGGAGGACCGCATCCGGTCACTGCTCGACCGGGTCGGCCTGGGCGCCCGCGAGGCCGAGGCCAGGCCGCACGAACTCTCCGGCGGACAACGCCAGCGTCTCGCCATCGCGCGCGCCCTCGCCGTCGACCCGCGCATCCTGGTGCTCGACGAGGCGGTCGCGGCGCTCGACGTGTCCATCCAGGCCCAGATCCTCCAACTCCTCGCCGAGATCCGCGAGGACACCGGTGTGGCCCTGGTCTTCGTCAGCCACGACCTGGCCGTGGTGCAGCACATCACGGACGAGACCGTGGTCATGCGCAGGGGCACCGTGGTCGAACAGGGGCCGACGGACCAGGTGCTGCGCACACCGCGGCACGCGTACACACGGCTGCTGCTCACCTCCGTCCCGCACCAGGACTGGGACCCCTCGGACGTGGTCCGTGCCCGGGCCCGGGCGGCGGAGGCGGCTTGAGCGACGGCCGGTCCCGGGGCGCGCCGGGCCGCGCGGTGCGCGGTTCGGCCGGGGCGACCTGCGTCCGGGACCACTCCCCACAGCGTCGCGCGGCCTACGCCGTTACCCGGGCGCTCTCGCTCGGAATGACGAAGCGGCTCCCTGCCGCGCTGCCGGGCCGAAGCCGGTCCAAGGACCATGGACGGCTGCCCGTCACTCGGGCCCCGACATGCAAAAACCTACGAGACGGGCTCCCTGCGCCGGCATTGTCCGGATCAGGTGATGGGGGTCGTCCTCCGGTCCTTGGACCTTCGGACCTCTCAGCCCGACCGTCGACGTCGGCCCCGGCGGCTATCTCCGCCAAAGTCGGCTACTCCGGTCGAACTCCCTCGCTCGCCTCGTAGGCCACTTCCAGAGTAACGCTCCGCGGATGCCGTAAAAAGGGGTGAAGGGGAAAAATCAGCGCTCTTTGCGGGGCGGGTGCCCGCGCTCGGCGAGGCCGCGTCATCCGGCTCCGTACCTGATCGTCCCCACCGGTCCTCGGCGCGCTGCTCGCCGCCCCGGATGTCCGGGACACGGCCTACCCGACGAGCGCTGCCGCCGCCTGTGCGCAACCCCAGGCCACGGTGATGCCGGCGCCGCCGTGGCCGTAGTTGTGGACCAGCAGAGCCCCGCCCGGCAGGCGCTCCGACTCGATCCGCACGCCGGTGTCCCGTGCGGGCCGAAGACCCACCCGGTGCCCGAGCACCCTGGCCCTGCCGACCTCCGGGTGGATACGGGCGCACCGCTCGACGATGGCCGCCGCGGTGGCCTCTTGGGGCACCAGGTCCCAGGAGGCATCCTCGGCGGTGCCGCCCAACAGCAGCCGCCCCGGCTGCGGAAGGAGGTACGTCGTCGCGCTCGACGCGTGGTCGACCGCGGTGAACCACTCCTCGACGCCCGGGTTCTCCACCACCACCAACTGCCCGCGCACCGGCCGTACGGACGGATCGGGCACCAGCTCGCGTGCGCCGAGACCGGTGCAGTTGACCACGACGGAGGCCCCGCTCTCCGACTGCGCCCGGGCGAGCGAACCGGCCTCGCGCGCCTCCACGGTGCCGCCCGCCGCCTCCAGCCGCCGCCGCAGCCAGCCGAGATGGACGGGCATGTCGATCAGCGGGATCCGGGCCCGCAGACCGGCGGTGAATCCCGGCGGCAGCTCGTCGCGGCCCGCCTCCCGCAGTCCTTCCACCCTCGCGGCCCAGGGACCGAGGTCGACGAGCAGGGTCTCCGCATGGACGCCGGGCACCAGCCGTACACCCGTCTCCTCCGGCCGGTCCGCCAGCGCCGCGTACACCCGCAGTGACTCCAGGGACCACTCGCCGACCAGCTTCTCCGGCTCGATGCGATACGGCCACCACAGCCCGCCCGCCACCGCCGATGTGGTCGTGCCGGCGGGATCCCGGGACCACACCCGCACCCGCTTGCCGCTCTCCGCCAGCACGACGGCGGTGGTCAGCCCCACCGCCCCGCCGCCCAGCACCAGTACGTCGCCGCTCATGCCGGGACCGTAACCCATGGCGTTCCATGCTCAGAAGACCGCGCGGTTGGGCAGAATCACGACATGTCTGCCGAGTACGCGACCTTCGGGGTGGCGCCGGCGATGCGGACCGGGGGAGTCCTCGCCGATGGTGCCTACCAAGTGCACCGGGACTTCACCGACTTCATCGTCGACGGCCGGCCGCTGCTCCACCGGCTCAGTGACCTCGACGCCGTCTCGCCGCTGGCCTCCGACATCCCGCCCGCCGTCTTCACCGACCATCTCCGCCGTCTGCTCCTCGACGCGGAGGCGCCGCTGAGCGACGGCCGGTTTGTGATCTACGGCTGCCCCGAATGCGAGGGGCTCGAGTGCGGGGCCGTCACGGCCGTGATCGAGCGCGACGGCGACGACGTCGTCTGGCGGGACTTCGCCTGGCAGACCGACGGGACGGCCGATCTGGAACTCAACGGCTACCACGGCATCGGTCCGTTCCGTTTCCGCGGCGAGGAGTACCGGGCGGCGCTGGAGCAGCTGCTGCCCGGCCCGGAGGAGGCCGCGGCCCGCCGCCGGGTCCTGCTGATCGGCGCGCGGGTCGCGGTCCTCGCCAAGCTCGCCGCCGCCCTGCGGTCCATCGGCATCGGCGCCGACATCGCCCACGACGCGGCGGGAGTCCCGGCCGAGGAGCTCGGCGCGTACCAGGCCGTCGCCTTCGGCCGGGCGGTCACGGAGGCGGACCGGGCCGCGGTGCGGGAGGCGTTCACCCTCGCCGGCGCGCAGGTGGAGTACGTGGACGGGCTCGCGCCGGTCGTCCCGTTGCTGGTGGCGCAGATCGAGCTGGCCCTGGACCGGAGTCCGGTCGGGCAGCGGCGCCTGCGGGGACTCGCGGCGAAGGGCGGGGAGGCGGTGGTCGAGGTGGCCTCCGAATGCCGCGTCCGACTGGTGGCCCACCGTCTCGACGCGCTCCACCGCACCCACGTCCGGGAACTGTTCGACGGGACGCTGCAGCCCGGGACGCACCGAATTCCGCTGGACGCCAGGGCGGTCAAGGGACGATCCTTCGTCGTGGCGCGCACCATGGGGGGCGTGCTCGTCACGCCGGTGGCGCGATGATCCGACAAGAGGCCCGGGCGAGCCGCTGAATCGCCGCCGCATGCATCACTCACGTCACGTACATCACACGCCTCGCGCGTGTGCGCCCCTGAACCGGAGGTCCGCCTCCCCGCGCCCATGAGCGCGAGGAGCAGCGGACCCGCCTTCCGCACCCGTGCGCCCGACGAGCTCCGCCGAAGCCGGCGCCCGCGAGCCCATTCCTGCTGGGACCATCTCTACGCGGCGCCCCTGTGGCCACTGCACGGCGCGAACCTCGGCACCCTCGCCCGCACCTGCGACGCGGTCGGCGCATGCATCACCGTCCCGCGTTTCCCGTGGGTGCCCGAGGCACTGGCCCGCGGCAACACCCTGCGCAAACCGGTGTGCACCCACCGCACCGGCGACCCGCTGGGATGGCTGGCCCGGCAGCGGGAGCGGGGAGCGCGCGTCGTCGGCGTCGAGCTGGCCGACGAGGCCGTACGCCTCGCCGACCTCGCGCCGGCGAGGCGGCCGACCGTCATGGTCCTCGGCCATGAACAGCACGGGATTCCGCCGGAGGCGCTCGACCTGCTCGACGAGTGCGTGGAGATCCCGATGATCGGCACCGGCTCGAGCCTGAACGTGGCCGTCGCCGGCTCCCTCGCCCTGTACAAACTCGCCGGACTCCTCTGACCCGCAAGAAGCCCTAGGATTCACTCCCTGATGACTGCAACTCTCGTCGCCAAGGACCTCGCCGCCGGACACGGCGACCGCTCGCTCTTCGCCGGGCTCGACCTCGTCGTCGCACCCGGCGACGTGATCGGTCTCGTCGGCGTCAACGGAGCGGGCAAGTCCACCCTGCTGCGTCTGCTCGCCGGACTCGACCGACCGGAACAGGGCGAGCTGCGGCTCTCCCCGCCGACCGCGACCGTCGGCCACCTCCCGCAGGAGCCCGAGCGCCGCGAAGGGGAGACCGTCCGGGCCTTCCTCGCCCGCCGCACCGGCGTCGCTGCGGCCCAGACCGCCATGGACGCCGCCGCCCAGGGCCTGGCCGACGGCGTCGAGGGGGCGGACGACGCCTACGCCACCGGCCTGGAGCGCTGGCTCGACCTCGGTGGCGCGGACCTCGACGAGCGCGCCGAGGAGGTCGCCGGTTCGCTCGGCCTCACCGTCGACCTCGACCAGCCGATGACGTCCCTGTCGGGCGGCCAGGCCGCACGCGCGGGTCTCGCCTCCCTGCTGCTGTCCCGCTACGACGTGTTCCTCCTCGACGAGCCGACCAACGACCTCGACCTGAGCGGTCTCGAGCGCCTCGAGACCTTCGTCCAGGGTCTGCGGGCCGGCACGGTCGTGGTCAGCCACGACCGCGAGTTCCTCACCAGGACCGTCACCAAGGTCCTCGAACTGGACCTCGCTCAGCAGCAGATCACCCTCTACGGCGGCGGCTACCAGGCCTACCTGGAGGAGCGCGAGACCGCCCGCCGGCATGCCCGCGAGGAATACGACGAGTACGCCGACAAGCGGGCCGCTCTCGAGGGCCGCGCCCAGATGCAGCGGAACTGGATGGACAAGGGCGTCAAGAATGCCCGCCGCAAGGCCACCGACAACGACAAGATCGGCCGCAAGATGCGGAGCGAGGCGAGCGAGAAGCAGGCCGCCAAGGCACGCCAGACGCAGCGCATGATCGAGCGGCTCGACTCGGTGGAGGAGCCCCGCAAGGAGTGGGAGCTGCGGATGGAGATCGCCGCCGCCCCGCGCTCCGGCTCGGTGGTCGCCACGCTTCGCGAGGCGGAGGTGCGGCGTGGTGGCTTCCGGTTCGGCCCGGCGTCGTTGCAGATCGACTGGGCGGACCGCGTGGCCGTCACCGGCGCCAATGGCTCCGGCAAATCGACGCTGCTCGCCGCCCTGCTCGGCCGGCTTCCTCTCGACTCGGGACACGCGTCGCTCGGCTCCGGTGTCGTCGTCGGCGAGGTCGACCAGGCACGCGGGCTCTTCTACGGCACCGAGACGCTGCTGGACGCGTTCTGCGCGGCCGTCCCCGACACCGAGCCGGCCGAGGTCCGCACACTGCTGGCCAAGTTCGGACTCAAGGCCGGCCATGTGATGCGCCCGGCGACCACCCTGTCACCGGGCGAACGGACCCGTGCCGCGCTCGCGCTGCTCCAGGGCCGTGGCGTGAATCTGCTGGTTCTGGACGAGCCGACCAACCATCTCGACCTGCCCGCCATCGAACAGCTCGAGGCGGCGCTCGACTCGTACAAGGGCACGCTGCTGCTGGTCACCCACGACCGCCGGATGCTGGACGCCGTCCATGTCACCCGTCGCATCGAGGTGGCCGACGGCAAGATCATCGAACTCTGACACCCGATCCGGCCCCGATCCGAGGCCGTCCGGCCCGGCCGCTGCGACGCGGCCGGGTACGGGAC
>NZ_JBSGZJ010000041.1:1916-4396 GCF_053610925.1 Streptomyces sp. NPDC054847
TCAGTCGTGACTGCGTGCCTTTTGAAGAATGAGCCTGCGAGTTAGCGGTGTGTAGCGAGGTTAACCCGTGTGGGGAAGCCGTAGCGAAAGCGAGTCCGAACAGGGCGATCGAGTTGCACGCTCTAGACCCGAAGCGGAGTGATCTAGCCATGGGCAGGTTGAAGCGGAGGTAAGACTTCGTGGAGGACCGAACCCACCAGGGTTGAAAACCTGGGGGATGACCTGTGGTTAGGGGTGAAAGGCCAATCAAACTCCGTGATAGCTGGTTCTCCCCGAAATGCATTTAGGTGCAGCGTCGTGTGTTTCTTGCCGGAGGTAGAGCACTGGATAGGCGATGGGCCCTACCGGGTTACTGACCTTAGCCAAACTCCGAATGCCGGTAAGTGAGAGCGCGGCAGTGAGACTGTGGGGGATAAGCTCCATGGTCGAGAGGGAAACAGCCCAGAGCATCGACTAAGGCCCCTAAGCGTACGCTAAGTGGGAAAGGATGTGGAGTCGCAGAGACAACCAGGAGGTTGGCTTAGAAGCAGCCACCCTTGAAAGAGTGCGTAATAGCTCACTGGTCAAGTGATTCCGCGCCGACAATGTAGCGGGGCTCAAGCGTACCGCCGAAGTCGTGTCATTCCAGCATGAGGGCCAACGCCCGCTGGGATGGGTAGGGGAGCGTCGTGTGCCGGGTGAAGCAGCCGCGGAAGCGAGTTGTGGACGGTTCACGAGTGAGAATGCAGGCATGAGTAGCGATACACACGTGAGAAACGTGTGCGCCGATTGACTAAGGGTTCCTGGGTCAAGCTGATCTGCCCAGGGTAAGTCGGGACCTAAGGCGAGGCCGACAGGCGTAGTCGATGGACAACCGGTTGATATTCCGGTACCCGCTTTGAAACGCCCAATATCGAATCAGGCGATGCTAAGTCCGTGAAGCCGCCGGCTGAGTCTTCGGACGAGGTCGGAGTGGTGGAGCCGACGAACCAGACTTGTAGTAGGTAAGCGATGGGGTGACGCAGGAAGGTAGTCCAGCCCGGGCGGTGGTTGTCCCGGGGTAAGGGTGTAGGACGTGGGGTAGGCAAATCCGCCTCACACATAGTCTGAGACCTGATGCCGAGCCGATTGTGGTGAAGTGGATGATCCTATGCTGTCGAGAAAAGCCTCTAGCGAGTTTCATGGCGGCCCGTACCCTAAACCGACTCAGGTGGTCAGGTAGAGAATACCGAGGCGTTCGGGTGAACTATGGTTAAGGAACTCGGCAAAATGCCCCCGTAACTTCGGGAGAAGGGGGGCCATCACTGGTGATCCGATTTACTCGGTGAGCTGGGGGTGGCCGCAGAGACCAGCGAGAAGCGACTGTTTACTAAAAACACAGGTCCGTGCGAAGCCGTAAGGCGATGTATACGGACTGACGCCTGCCCGGTGCTGGAACGTTAAGGGGACCGGTTAGTCACTCTTCGGGGTGGCGAAGCTGAGAACTTAAGCGCCAGTAAACGGCGGTGGTAACTATAACCATCCTAAGGTAGCGAAATTCCTTGTCGGGTAAGTTCCGACCTGCACGAATGGCGTAACGACTTCTCGACTGTCTCAACCATAGGCCCGGTGAAATTGCACTACGAGTAAAGATGCTCGTTTCGCGCAGCAGGACGGAAAGACCCCGGGACCTTTACTACAGTTTGATATTGGTGTTCGGTTCGGCTTGTGTAGGATAGGTGGGAGACTGTGAAGCTTGGACGCCAGTTCAGGTGGAGTCGTCGTTGAAATACCACTCTGGTCGTGCTGGATGTCTAACCTGGGTCCGTGATCCGGATCAGGGACAGTGTCTGATGGGTAGTTTAACTGGGGCGGTTGCCTCCCAAAGGGTAACGGAGGCGCCCAAAGGTTCCCTCAGCCTGGTTGGCAATCAGGTGTTGAGTGTAAGTGCACAAGGGAGCTTGACTGTGAGACCGACGGGTCGAGCAGGGACGAAAGTCGGGACTAGTGATCCGGCGGTGGCTTGTGGAAGCGCCGTCGCTCAACGGATAAAAGGTACCCCGGGGATAACAGGCTGATCTTCCCCAAGAGTCCATATCGACGGGATGGTTTGGCACCTCGATGTCGGCTCGTCGCATCCTGGGGCTGGAGTCGGTCCCAAGGGTTGGGCTGTTCGCCCATTAAAGCGGTACGCGAGCTGGGTTTAGAACGTCGTGAGACAGTTCGGTCCCTATCCGCTGTGCGCGTAGGAGTCTTGAGAAGGGCTGTCCCTAGTACGAGAGGACCGGGACGGACGAACCTCTGGTGTGCCAGTTGTCCTGCCAAGGGCATGGCTGGTTGGCTACGTTCGGAAAGGATAACCGCTGAAAGCATCTAAGCGGGAAGCCTGCTTCGAGATGAGGACTCCCACCTCCTTGAGAGGGTAAGGCTCCCAGTAGACGACTGGGTTGATAGGCCGGATATGGAAGCCCTGTAAGGGGTGGAGTTGACCGGTACTAATAGGCCGAGGGCTTGTCCTCAGT